>JBFXGQ010000044.1:0-14967 GCA_050177915.1 Pseudodonghicola sp.
AAGGCAGCCGCCCGGGGGCTCTGCCCCCGGACCCCCGGAGTATTTGAGCGAAGAGAAGACGCTGCCGCGGCGCACGCCCGTCCGGGACTGCCGGCCCTTCTTCTCGCCCGCAATACTCCGGGGGGCGGCCGAAGGCCGGGGGGCAGCGCCCCCCCCTGGCGCCGGCTCAGGCCGCCGGCATCCGCTGTTCCACGATCTCCGCCCACCACGAACAGCCGGCCGGGATCGCCTGGTCGTTGAAGTTGTATTCCGGATGATGCACCATCGCGGTGTCGCCGTTGCCGACCAGGATATAGGCGCCGGGGCGTTCCTCCAGCATGAAGGCGAAATCCTCGCCGCCCATCACCATCGGCGCCTCGGCGCAGCTGCCCGCGACCCTGCGCGCCACCTCGGCGGCGAATTCGGTCTGCTCGTCTGAGTTCACCATCACCGGATAGCCGCGGTTGTAAGTGATCGCGGCGGTGCCGCCGAAGGTGGCGGCGATGCCCTGGCAGATCTCCTTGATCCGGGTCTCGGCCAGCGCCCGCATCTCCTTGCTCATGGTGCGCACGGTGCCCTTGATCTGCACCTTCTGCGGGATCACGTTGAAGGCCTTGGACGAGGTCTCGAAGGAGGTGACCGAGACCACCACCTGGTCGATCGGGTCGGCGTTGCGGCTGGCGATGGTCTGCAGCGCCAGCACCGCCTGCGCCGCCAGCACCGTGGTGTCGACGGTCTCATGTGGTTTGGCGGCATGGCCGCCCTTGCCTTCGAAGGTGATGTCGAACTGGTCGGTGGCGGCGAAGAAGGCGCCGGGGCGGATGGCGAAGCTGCCGGTGGGCAGGCCCGGCCAGTTGTGCATGCCATAGACCTCCTGAATGTCCCAGCGCGCCATCAGGTCGTCGTCGCACATCTCCTTGCCGCCGGCGCCGCCCTCTTCCGCCGGCTGGAAGATCACCACCACGGTGCCGTCGAAATTGCGGGTCTCGGCCAGGTATTTGGCGGCGCCCAGCAGCATGGCGGTATGGCCGTCATGGCCGCAGGCATGCATGGCGCCCGGCGTCTTCGAGGCGTAATCGAGCCCGGTAGCCTCCAGGATCGGCAACGCGTCCATATCGGCGCGCAGCCCGATCACCTTGCCCGAGCCGGTCGCCTTGCCGCGGATCACGCCGACCACACCGGTGCGGCCGATGCCGGTGACCACCTCGTCGCAGCCGAAGTCCTTGAGCTTCTCGGCCACCAGCGCGCTGGTGCGTTCGGTGTCGAACAGGATTTCGGGGTGTTCGTGCATATCCCGCCGCCAGGCGGTGATTTCATCCTGCAGTTCGGCGAAACGGTTCTTGACCGGCATGATGTCTTCTCCTTGTTGGACCGGCGCCTGTCGGGGCGCCCTGTTGTTCTGTCGCAGATCGCGGCGCTGGCCCGGCGCAGGTCAGGCCTGTGCCGCGGGCAGGCGCCGTTCGACCAGTTCGGCGAACCAGCTGCAGCCGGCCGGGATCGCCTCGTCTTCGAAATTGTATTCGGGATGGTGCAGCGCGGCGCTGTCGCCATTGCCGACGAAGATGAAGGCGCCGGGGCGCGCCTGCAGCATATAGGCGAAATCCTCGCCGCCCATGATCAGCGGCGCCTCGGCACAGCCGCCGGAGACGGCGGTGGCCACCTCGGTGGCGAAGGCGGTGGGTTCGTCTGCGTTGATGGTGATCGGCACGTGACGGATATAGCGCACCTCGGCCGCGGCGCCGAAGCTGGCGGCGATGCCGCGGCCGATCTCGCCGATGCGGCGTTCGATCAGGTCCTGCATTTCGGCCGAATGGGTGCGCACGGTGCCGCGCAGGCTGACCGATTGCGGGATCACGTTGAAGGCATGCGAGGAGGTATCGACCGCGGTGACCGAGACCACCCCCTGCGCCACCGGATCGGCGTTGCGGCTGACGATGGTCTGCAGCGCGACCACGATATGGCTGGCCACCACGGTGGGGTCGATGGTCTCATGCGGCTTGGCGGCATGGCCGCCGCGGCCGGTCACCTCGATGAAGAATTCGTCGGTCGCCGCCATCACGGCGCCGGGGCGGATGGCGAACTGGCCCACCGGCAGCCCGGGCATATTGTGCATGCCATAGACCTCCTGCACGCCGAACCGGTCCATCACGCCGTCGTCGATCATCGCCTTGGCGCCCGAGCCCAGCTCTTCGGCCGGCTGAAACAGCAGCACCACGGTGCCGTCGAAATTGCGCGTCTCCGAGAGGTATTTCGCCGCCCCCAGCAGCATGGCGGTATGGCCGTCATGGCCGCAGGCATGCATCACCCCGGGAGTTTGCGAGGCATAGGCGGCGCCGGTCTGTTCCAGGATCGGCAGCGCGTCCATGTCGCCGCGCAGGCCGATCACCCGGCCGCGCGTGTCGGTGCGACCGCGGATCAGGCCGACCACGCCGGTGCCGCCGACGCCGGGGATGACCGCGTCACAGCCGAAGTCGCGCAGCTTTTCGGCCACCAGCGCCGCAGTGCGGCTTTCTTCCCGGCCAAGCTCGGGGTGGGCGTGGATGTCCTGCCGCCAGGCGGCGATCTCGGGCAGCAGGTCGGCGAGGCGGTTCTTGATCGGCATGTCTTCGGTCCCTGTGGTGCGGGCGCCCGCGGCGGGGCGCCCAGTCGTCGTCCTTGCCCCGAGGGGTGCTTTCTATTTTCGTCACCGGGTGACGGACTCCGCATGTTTTCTGCGAAAACACGCTCTGTCCGCACGCGGCGCAGGCTGCGCCTACGCCGGAGGCATCCGGCGTTCGATCAGTTCGGCGAACCAGCTGCTGCCCAGCGGGATCGCCGCGTCATCGAAACGATAGGCCGGGTGGTGGCACATCGCCGTGTCGCCGTTGCCGAGGAAGATATAGGCGCCCGGGCGCTGTTCCAGCATGAAGGAGAAATCCTCGGCCGGCATCACCGGGTCGGTGTCGTCGTTGACCTGATCCGACACCGCGCGCGCCGCCTCGATGGCATATTGCGTCTCCTCCGCCGTGTTGACGGTGACCGGATAACCCTCGGACCAGATGACCTCGGCCTCGGCGCCGAAGGCGGCGGCGGTGTTCTCCGCCACCCGGCGCACCCGGTCCTCGGCCAGCGCGCGCTCGTCGGGGTCCAGCGTGCGCACGGTGCCGGTCATCCGCACCCGATGGGCGATGACGTTGGAAGCGTTGCTGTCGGTCTCGAAAGTGCCGACGGTGACCACCACCCGTTTGACCGGGTTGACGTTGCGCGCCACGATGGATTGCAGCGAGACCACGATCTGCGCCGCCACCAGCGTCGTGTCGATCGCATTGTGCGGAGAGGCGGCATGGCCGCCCTTGCCGGTCACGGTGATCTCGAACTCGTCGGCCGAGGCCAGCAGAGCGCCGGGGCGGATGGCGAAGCTGCCCACCGGCAGTCCCGGCATGTTGTGCAGCCCGTAGACCTCCTGAATGCCCCAGCGGTCCATCAGCCCGTCGTCGCACATCGCCTTGCCGCCGGCGCCGCCCTCCTCCGCCGGCTGGAAGATCAGCACCACCTTGCCGTCGAAATTGCGGGTCTCGGCCAGGTATTTCGCCGCCCCCAGCAGGATCGCGGTATGGCCGTCATGGCCGCAGGCATGCATCACCCCCGGGGTCTGCGAGGCGTAGTCGACACCCGAGGCCTCGGTGATCGGCAGCGCGTCCATATCGGCGCGCAGCCCGATCACCCGGCCCGAGGTGTCGCTGCGCCCCTCGATCACCGCGACGACGCCGGTCCGGCCGATGCCGGGGGTGATATCGGTGATGCCGAAGTCCTTCAGCCGCTCGACCACGAAGGCGGCGGTCTGGTGCACGTCGTACATCAGTTCAGGGTGCGCGTGCAGATGCCGGCGCCAACCGGTGATCTCGCTGTGCAACTCGGCCAGACGGTTCCTGATCGGCATGGCTTACTCCTCCTGCAAACGGTCGAGCAGGCGCTGCATGAAGGCGGTGCCGGCCTCGAACTGGGCGACGGTGATATATTCGTCGGGTTGATGCGCCTGGGCGATGTCGCCGGGGCCGCAGACCACGGCGGAATAGCCCGCCTGCTGGAACTGCCCGGCCTCGGTGCCGTAGCTGACCACATGGGTGCCGTTGTCGCCGGTGATCGCGCGCACCAGCGCCTCGGCGGCGCCATTGCGTTCCGGCCGCAGCCCCGGCACCGCCATCCGCTGGGTCAGCTCGATCCGCGCCTCGGGGCGGATCGCCTGCATCGCGGCCTCAAGTTCGGCCGCCCTGGTCTCGAGCCGGGCGTTCCATTCGGCCATGTCGTCGTCGGGCACGGCGCGGAAGCCCAGGTCGAAACGGCAATGCTTGGCGGTGATATTGGCCGCGGTGCCGCCCTCGATCAGGCCGCAATGCCAGGTGGTCCAGGGCGGCTCGAACATGGCCGCGACGGCCGAGGGCGTCCTGGCCTGCTCCTCGGCATTGACCTGATTGGCCCAGTCGATGAGCTTGGCGCCTTCCATGATCGCATTGACGCCGGTGTGCATGATCGAGCTGTGCACCTCGAAACCCCAGACATCGACCCAATAGCCCTGCCCGCCCTTGTGGCCGGTCACCGCCTTCATCATCGACGGCTCGCCGATGATGGCGGCGGCGCCCTTGGGCAGCACCGGCTGCATCGCCTCGATCATCGGCGGCGCGCCGGTGCATCCCAGTTCCTCGTCAAAGCTCAGCGCCAGTTGCAGCGGCGTCTTCACCCCGCGCAGATGCGCCTCGACCAGCGCCCAGATCGCCAGCGCGTCGAAGCCCTTCATGTCGGTGGCGCCGCGGCCGAACAGCTTGCCGTCGCGTTCGGTCAGCACGAAGGGGTCCGAGGTCCAGGGCTGACCGTCCACCGGCACCACATCGGTATGCCCCGACAGCACCACCGCGCCTTCCTGCCAGGGGCCGACATGGGCGAAGAGCGCGGCCTTGGTCCCCTCGTCGTTGTAGTAGCGGTGGGCGGTGATGCCATGGCCTGCCAGATATTCCTCGACCCAATCGACCAGCGGCAGGTTGCTGTCGCGGCTGACGGTGGGAAAGCTCACCAGCTGGGCGAGGAGTGCGCGGGGACTTAATCGGGTTGGCATCAAAGCTCCGTTCTGCTGGCCGGGGTCTGCTCTGGGACGGCGGCCGGGGCGCGCGGCGCGGCGGCCAGATCCGCGCGCGGGCCCTGCCGGCACCGGCCGGTCTGGCCGATCCGTCCGGGATAGTCGAGGAAGATATAGCACGATACCGCCGCCGCGCCGCCGGTTTCCGGCAAGCTGGCGAAACCCCGGGCAGAGCGCGCCGGTCGGGCGCGGTTGTCGTCGGTCTGGTCAGGGTTCGGCATCACGGCGTCCTTCAGCAAGAGCGCGGGGAAGGACGCCGGCATCGCATGGCTCAGTAGCCGCTGTCGGTGGTCAGAACCAGATGGCCCGGCGCGACCTCGCGATAGCGCGACGGCTCCGGCTGGTAGTCCGGGCGGTGGATCGGCGACGGGATCGGCTTGAAGTTCAGATCCTTCTCGGTCTTGCGGCGGTGCGGATCGGCGATCGGCACCGCCTTCATCAGCGCCTGGGTATAGGGGTGCTGCGGGTTCTCGAAGACGGCGGCGCGCGGCCCCATCTCGACGATGCGGCCCAGATACATCACGCCGACATGATGGCTGACCCGTTCGACCACCGCCATGTCGTGGCTGATGAACAGATAGGACAGCCCCAGCTCCGACTGCAGTTCCATCATCAGGTTCAGCACCTGCGCCTGCACCGAGACGTCCAGCGCCGAGACCGCCTCGTCCGACACGATCAGCTTGGGGTTCAGCGCCAGCGCCCGGGCGATGGCGATCCGCTGCCGCTGGCCGCCCGACATCTCGTGCGGATAGCGGCGCATGAAGCTGCGCGGCAGTTGCACCCGGTCGAACAGCGAGGCGACGCGATCCTGGATCTCGGACCCCGAGGCGATGCCGTAGTTGCGCATCGGTTCGGCCACCTGATCCATCAGCTGCATCTGCGGATTGAGCGAGGCGAAGGGGTCCTGAAAGATCATCTGCATGTCGAGCCGCGCCTTGCGCAGGTCCCGGTCGTTCAGCGACATGATGTCGGTGCGGTCGAGCTCGATCTGCCCCGAGAGCGGCTCGACCAGCCGCAGCACCGACCGGCCGCAGGTCGACTTGCCGCAGCCGGATTCGCCCACCAGGCTCAGGGTCTGGCCCTTGTTGATGGTGAAGGAAACATCCTCGACCGCGTGGACATTGGCCACCGTGCGGCGGAAGAAGCCGCCCTTGACCGCAAAGCGCGTGGTCAGCCCCTTGACCGACAACAGCACCTGGTCGGTGCCGGGGATCGGTTCGATCTTCTGGTTCTCGACCCCCATCAGCTTCATCGGCTCGGGCGCCGCCTTGCCGCGCATCTCACCCAGCTTGGGCACCGCCGCCAAGAGCGCCTTGGTGTAATCGTGCTGCGGGTTCTCGAAGATCTGGTCGACCGGCCCCTCTTCGACCTTGTTGCCGCGGAACATGACCACCACGCGGTCGGCCATCTGCGCCACCACCGCCATGTCGTGGGTGATGAACATCACCGCCGTGCCGGTCTCGCGCTTGAGCCGGTCCATCAGGGCGAGGATCTCGGCCTGGATGGTGACATCGAGCGCGGTTGTGGGCTCATCGGCGATCAGCAGCCGCGGCTCGCAGGCCATCGCCATGGCGATCACCACCCGCTGGCGCATGCCGCCCGAGAGCTCATGCGGGTATTGCTTCAGCCGCCGTTCGGGTTCCGGGATGCGCACCTCGCGCAACAGCTCCAGCGCGCGGGCCTCGGCCTCGGACTTGGACAGGCCCTTGTGCACCCGCAGCCCCTCGGTCAGCTGGCGGCCGACGGTGAAGACCGGATTCAGCGCCGTCATCGGCTCCTGAAAGATCATGCCGATCTCATTGCCGCGGATTTGCCGCATCAGCGCCTGGTCGACCTTGGCCAGATCCACCTCGCCACCGTCGCGGCGATCAAAAATTAGGCGCCCTGCGGCAATTTCTCCGCCGCCGAACTCGACCAGCCGCATCAGCGACAGCGAGGACACCGACTTGCCCGAGCCGGATTCGCCCACGATACAGACGGTTTCGCCCGGCTGGACGGCGAATGACACATTCTCCACGCCGACGACAGGACCGTCCTTTGTTTCGAATTCGACGCGGAGCCCTTCGATCTGAGCGATTGGGTTATCCAGCAAGGCGTCTCCCCTTTTTATGTTTTAGGGGAACGCTACGACCGGCCCGCGCCATGTGTCAAACCCCCTCGCGCGGTTTCCCTCAGGCAAGGCTTGCTTTTTTCTCAAACTCTGTTTCGATGGGCAGGTATCTGCCATCCAGACCCTGCCCCTTGCACCAGCGAAAATCTGTTTTCCCTGTCTTTGCAATGGGTTGAAAAGGATAGCGGAACTAACAACCACCCGCTGACAACGTCGGGGCTCCCCTGCGTTCGACCCGGGGAAAAAGCGACACGAAGTGTCCAACAAGGAGTGTAGCATGAAGATCCGAACCCTATTGCTCGGCGCGATTGCGTCGACCGCACTGGCCCCGGCCGCCATGGCCGAGCGAGGCAGCGACGGCACCGTCAATGTCATCTACTGGCAGGCGCCGTCGATCCTGAACCCCTATCTGTCCGGCGGCACCAAGGATATCGAGGCCTCCTCGCTGGTGATCGAACCGCTCGGCCGTTTCGACGAGAACGGCAATATGCTGCCCTTCCTCGCCGAGGAAATCCCCACCCTCGAGAACGGCGGCGTGAGCGCGGATCTGACCTCGATCACCTGGAAGCTGAAACCGGGCATCCTGTGGTCTGACGGCACCCCCTTCACCTCGGCCGACGTGAAATTCACCGCCGATTACTGCATGCATCCCGAAGGCGGCTGCGCCCAGCTGTCCAAGTTCGAGGGGATCGACAGCATCGAGACCCCCGACGACATGACCGTGGTCATCAAGTTCAAGAAAGCCCAGCCCTATCCCTATTCGGCCTTCATGGGCGGCCAGTCGCCGGTGATCCAGAAGGCGCAGTTCGAAAACTGCATGGGCGCCAAGGCGCCGGAATGCACCGAAGCCAATTTCGGACCGATCGGCACCGGCGCCTTCGCGGTCAAGGAATTCAAGCCCAACGACGTCATCCAGTATGTCGCCAACCAGAATTACCGCGATCCGAGCAAACCCGCCTTCGCCTCGCTGACGCTGAAGGGCGGCGGCGATGCCATGGGGGCGGCGCGCGCGGTGATGGAAACCGGCGAATTCGACCTCGCCTGGAACCTCCAGCTTGCCCCCGATGTGCTGGCGAAGCTCGAACAGGGCGGCAAGGGCCATGCCGAAGCGGGCTTCGGGACCCTGGTCGAGCGGATCGAGATGAACCTGACCGACCCCTCGCCCAGCCTGCCGGAGGGCGAGCGTTCGACCGTCGCGCATCCGCACCCGATCCTGAGCGACCTGCGCGTGCGCAAGGCGCTGTCCATGGCGATCGATCGCGCGCTGCTGACCGAAATCGGCTACGGCCAGGCCGGCAAGCCCACCTGCAACCTGGTGCCGGCGCCGCAGGTCTATGCCTCGCCCAACACCGAATGCTTCGCCCAGGACATCGACGGCGCCAAGGCGCTGCTGGATGAGGCCGGCTGGAAGGTCGGCGCCGGCGGCATCCGCGAGAAGGACGGCAAGAAGCTGAGCCTGCTGTTCCAGAGCTCGACCAACGCGGTCCGTCAGGACTTCCAGGCGCTGATCAAGCAGTGGTGGAGCGAGATCGGCGTCGAGACCGAGCTGCGCAACGTCAACGCCAGCGTCTTCTTCGGCGGCGACCCGGGCAGCCCCGACACCTTCCAGAAATTCTATGCCGACGTCGAGATGTACGCCAACAACTTCGACGGCGCCGATCCGCAGGCCTATCTGAGCATGTACCGCTGCGGCAACGAGCCGAAACCGGACAGCCAGTGGGCCGGCGAGAACATCAACCGCTTCTGCGACCCGGCCTATGACGCCATGATCACCGAGCTGGCCAACACCGGCGAGCTGAGCAAGCGCGCCGAGCTGGCCATCAAGATGAACGAGATGCTGACCAAGGACACCTACACCATCGTGCCGCTGGTGCACCGCGGTCGCGTCACCGGTGTCTCGGACACGCTGGGCGGCTTCAAGCTGTCGACCTGGGACAGCCTGCTGTGGAATGCGGCCGACTGGTATCGCGTCAAGTAAACCCAGCCATCGACAGCCCCGGCACCACCGGGGCTGTCTTTTCTAAAGACCGCGACCCCCGGCAGGGCGGTCCGGGAAAAAGGGTGTATCCGCATGCTCACCTTTACCGTTCGGCGCCTGGTCCTCGCCGTGCCGACACTTCTTTTCATCAGCTTGGTGATCTTCCTCCTCCTCGAATTCGCACCGGGCGATCCGATGGCACAGGTCCCGCTGACCGTGCCCCCCGAAGTCAAGGAAAAGATGCGCGAGGCGCTGGGGCTTGGCCAACCCGCGCATATCCGCTTCTGGAAATGGCTGGTCCAGTTCTTCTGGATCGAGCCGCAGGTGCTGGTCGACCATATCTTCGGCACCGCCTTCTCCGAGGGCGACCTGCGGGTGATCTCCTGGCAGACCCGCAGCCCGGTGATGGACATCGTGCTGCAACGGGTGCCGCAGACCCTGTGGGTGGTCGGCACCGCCTATCTGGTCGGCATCCTGGTGGCGCTGCCGATCGGCATCTATTCGGCCTATCGGCAGTACAGCTGGTTCGACCAGGCCGGCACCTTCGTGTCGATGATCGGCTTCTCGGTGCCGCCGTTCTTCTCCGGCGTGCTGGTGATCGTGATCTTCTCGGTCAACCTGGGTTGGTTCCCGTCGATCTACGACACCACGCTCAAGGTGGTGGACTGGGACAGCTTCCTGCTGCAGCTGAAGCAGATGATCATGCCGGTGATGGTGCTGGCGCTGCAGATCACCGCCCAGATCAGCCGCTTCATGCGCGCCTCGATGCTGGACAACCTGAACCAGGACTATGTCCGCACCGCCCGTGCCAAGGGGCTGGGCGAATATGTGGTGGTGATGGTGCATGTGCTGCGCAACTCGATGATCCCGGTGGTCACCGTGATCGCGCTGGGGGTGCCGTCGATCTTCGGCGGGGCGATCATCACCGAGCAGGTGTTCAAGGTGAACGGCATCGGCCAGCTGCTGATCGGCGCGATCCAGGCCAACGACCTGCCGATGGTGCAGACGCTGACCTTCATCTTCGCCGTGCTGATCGTGCTGTTCAACCTGATCGCCGACGTGCTCTATGGCCTGCTTGACCCGAGGATCCGCTATGACTGACAAGGACCGTCTGGTTCCCGACGAAGGGCTCGCCCCCGCCTCCACCGCGCTGCCCGCAGCTGGCGAGCTGGAGGAATTCACCCAGCCGGCGCGCAATCAGTGGCGCGACGTCTGGTATCAGTTCAAGAACCACAAGGGCGCGCTCTATGGCGGCATCCTGTTCCTGGCGATCATCGTCTGGGTCTATCTGGGGCCGCTGTTCTGGAGCGTCGATCCGACCCATATCGACATCCGCGCCCGCAACCAGGGCCTGAGCCTGGCGCATCCCTTCGGCACCGACCAGCTCGGGCGCGACACCTTCTCGCGCATGATGGCGGGCGGCAAGACCTCGGTCTCGGTCGGCATCACCGCGATGCTGCTGGCGCTGGGGCTGGGATCGCTGGTGGGGGTGATAGCCGGCTTCTTCAAGCGGCTCGACGGGCCGCTGATGCGGCTGACCGACCTGTTCCTGGCGCTGCCGCTGCTGCCGCTGCTGCTGGTGATGATGCTGCTGTTCCGCGAGCCGCTGAACGCGGCCTTCGGGCCGGAGGAAGGCATCTTCATCCTGATCGTGGTCGCCATCGGCGTCACCAGCTGGATGCCGACGGCGCGGATCGTGCGCGGCGACGTGCTGGCGATCAAGGAGCGCGAATTCGTGCTGGCGGCGCGGTCGATCGGCACCACCAACACGATGATGATCGCCCGGCATATCCTGCCCAACGTGCTGTCGCCGATCATGGTCTCGGCGACGCTGGGCATCGCCACCGCGATCATCACCGAAAGCGCGCTCAGCTTCCTCGGCCTCGGCTTCCCGCCGGACTTCCCGACTTGGGGCCGGCTGCTGTTCGATGCCACCGACTATCTGCAGCAATACCCCGAGCGGGTGTTCTGGCCCGGCCTCGCCATCTCGCTCACCGTGCTCAGCGTGAACTATCTGGGCGACGGGCTGCGCGACGCGCTGGACCCGCGCATCCGCGGACGCTGAGCCGCGGCGGCCCATAAGGCCAAATAAGAACGCAGACCTGCCGCCGCCCTCCGGGGCGGCGGTTTCGTTTCGCGGCGCGCCCGGCCGGGGAACCGCAGGCATGCCGCGCCCCCGCCTGACGGAATATTGTCCCGCACTGCACCGCGCCGCCCCACATCGTCAGGCTTGATCGGCGACCACCTCCGCGCCAATTGGGAAAAAATTCCTGCATTCGGGGAGAAAACCGATGTTCGAGACACTGGGATTCCAGGACACCACCGCGCGCGAGGCCAGCGTTCTCTTCGGCCTCGGCCTCGGGCTGGCCTTCGGCGTGCTGGCGCAGCTCACGCAGTTCTGTTTCCGCCGCGGGCTGGTGGGCGAGGATCGCCGCGCCGCCATGGGCGTCTGGCTGACCGCGCTGGCGGTGGCGGTGCTGGGCACCCAGGGCGCCGTGGCGGCGGGCTGGATCGACTTTTCCGAACACCGCTTCATGACGCCCGAGCTGCCGGTGCTGGCGATCGTGCTGGGCGGGCTGGCCTTCGGTGCCGGCATGGTGCTGACGCGCGGCTGCGTGTCGCGGCTGACGGTGCTGGCGGGCGGCGGCAACCTGCGGGCGCTGCTGGTGTTGCTGGTCTTCGCCGTCACCGCCCACGCCACACTCAAGGGTGTGCTGGCGCCGCTGCGCACCGCGCTCGGCTCGGTCACCCTCGACATGGGCGATCACGTCAGCCTGGCCGCGGCGCCGGGCGGGGCCTGGGTCTGGGCGGCGCTGATCGCCGGCAGCGCGCTGCTCTTCGCGCTGCGCTCGGGCGCGCGGCCGCTGCCGCTGCTGGGGGCTGCCGCCATCGGCCTGCTGGTGCCGCTGGGCTGGGCCGGCACCGGCTTTGTCCTCTATGACGAATTCGACCCGATCGCGATGGAGAGCCTGTCGTTCACCTCGCCGATGTCGGACAGCCTGTTCTTCACCGTCGCCTCCAGCGCGGTGGCCGCCGGCTTTGGCGTGGCGCTGATGGGCGGCGTGCTGCTGGGCGCCTTCGCCGCGACCCTGCTGCGCGGCCGCTTCCAGTGGCAGAGCTTCGACAGCCCGGCGCAATCGGGCCGCTACCTGAGCGGTGCCGTGCTGATGGGCGTGGGCGGCGTGCTGGCCGGCGGCTGCACGCTGGGCGCCGGCCTGTCCGGCGTGCCCAGCCTCAGCCTCGCCGCGCTGCTGGCGCTCGGCTCTATCGCCGCCGGTGGCCTTGCGATGAATGCGGCGCTTTCTCGATCCGCTGCCGGATCCGGCGGATCGCGCCCCAGACCCCAAGCGCAACCGGCAGAGTGATCGCCGCCGTCAGCATGCCCTTGCTCAGCCCGGTGGCCGCCGCCACCGGGTAGAGCAGATAGCCCACCAGCGACACCGCGTAATAGCTGATCGCCATCACCGACAGCCCCTCGACCGTGTGCTGCAGCCTGAGCGACAGATCGGCGCGGCGGTCCATGCTTTCCAGCAGATCCTGGTTCTGCGCGCTACGCTCCACATCGACCCGGGTGCGCAACAGCTCGCCCGCGCGCATGGCTCGGTCGGCCAGCGCCTGCAACCGGCCTTCGGTGGATTTCACCGTGCGCATCGCCGGCTCGTAGCGCCGCGCCATGAAGTCGGCAAAGGTCTGGCGGCCCTGAAACCGGCTCTCGCGCAGCGAGGCGATGCGCTGGCCCACGATCGCCTCATAGGCGCCGGTGGCGCCGAAGCGGAAGGCGCTGCGCGCCGCCAGCGTCTCCAGCTCGGCCGAGGCCGACAACAGCTTGGTCAGGGTCTGATCCGCCGGCACGCCGCCGCCGGTCATATCCGCCATCAGCTGCGACAGCCGCACGTCCAGCGCCCCGATCTGCCCCGACAGCTGCTGCGCGCGCGAAAAGCCCAGCATCGACATCGCCTTGTAGGTCTCGATCTCGCACAGCCGCTGCACCACCCGGCCGATCCGCCGCTGGCCGGTGTCGGCGCCGACGAAGACCGCAAAGCGCATGTGCCCCGCCGGGTCGATGCGGAAATCGCCGGCCGCCACGATGGCGCCGTCCAGCACGCTGGAGGCGGCGGTGCTTTCGGGCACGAACCAGTCGGCCAGCGCCGCGTTGATCCCCGCCTCGTCCGGCCGGGCGCAGACCCTGAGCGCGATCGAGGTGATGCGCTGCCCCGGCGCGCGGTCCAGCCAGTCGTCGGGAAACACCCCGAAGTCCACCGGATCGAACGGCCGGTCGCTGATCCCCTCGGAAATCGCGGTATAGGTGACGAATTCGGTGTGCTGCTCCCATTTCAGCACATGGCGCCCGATGGTGCCGGAGTAATGGGTGGCGCCGGGCTGCGGGTGCGGCGCGCCGTGACGGTCGAGCAGATCGGTCAGATGCGCCAGATCGACGGCCCGGTCGCGGCTGACCGCCTCGACCGGCTGCTTGACGGCCAGATAGACCACCGTGCAGGGCTGGCTCATCGCCGGGAACGGGCGGGCGTGCAATTCGTTGGCAAGCCGGTAGCGCAGCGGGTGATCTTCGATGGGCGGCATGGGCGGCGGTCCTTTTCCTCTTGCCCCCTCTATCCCCGCCCATCGAGAAATCTCAAAACTCTTTTTATTTCAACGCGTTACATGAATACAATCGCATACATACAGGGCTAAGCCGCTGTTCCGAATACCTCAATCGCCGCATTCAGCCCGTTGATCGCCGCCGGCATGCCGCCATAAACCGCCATCTGCCAGATCGCCTCAAGCACCTCGCGCTCGCTCGCGCCGGCGGCCAGCGCGTGTTCGATGTTGACCTTGAGCTGCGGCGCGGTCTGCCCGCCGAGCGCCACCAGTTCCGCCACGGTGCAGAGCTGGCGGGTGCGCAGATCCAGCCCCGGCCGGGCGTAGTGGCGGCCATAGGCCCATTCCACCAGCGTCTCGGCCATGTCGGGGATCGCCGCGTCGTAGCGGTCGGCCAGCACCGCCTCCAGCCCCGGGTTCATCTCGCCGAGCAGCGCGCGGCCCTTCTGCAATGCGTCAGACATCTGCGGTCTCCTGTGTCTGGTCTTCTTCCAGCTGCCGATAGAGCGCGATCTTGCGATCCATCAGCGCCAATGTCTCGTTCAGCGCGGCCAGCCGCCGGGCGATCTCCTGCCGGTGCGCCTCCAGCATCTCGCGCCGGGCGCCATAGGTGGCCGGCCCCTCGGCCCGCATCCGGGCATAGCGGATACGGTCGGCCTGCTTCATGCCGGTGGCGTTGAGCTGGTCGAGAAAGCGGATCCAGCCCAGCACCGCCTCGGGGTAGTCGCGGCGCCCGGCGTCGTCGCGCGGCGGCGGCTCGATCAACCCGATCTTCTCGTAGAACCGCAGCGTGTCGGCGCTGAGCCCGGACCGCTCCGCCACTTCGGAAATCTTCATCTCGGCCCCCTTTCACCTGAGTCGTCCCCAGCTTACGGGCTGGAGCGCACTCCAGCTCAAGCGATTTCTTCGACCTCCCCGAAACGAAAAAGGCGCCCCGCTGGGGGCGCCTTTCGCATCCGTCCGGATGGTGCCGGATCAGTCGATCATCGGCAGCAGCTTGTCGAGGCTTTCGCGCGCATCGCCGTAGAACATGCGCGTGTTCTCCTTGTAGAACAGCGGGTTCTCGATGCCGGAATAGCCGGTGCCCTGGCCGCGCTTGGACACGAAGACCTGTTTCGCCTTCCAGACCTCCAGCACCGGCATGCCGGCGATCGGGCTGTTGGGGTCTTCCTGCGCCGCGGGGTTCACGAT
>JBFXGQ010000045.1:0-14792 GCA_050177915.1 Pseudodonghicola sp.
CCGCCCGGCCTTCTTGCCGATGAGGCGCCGCCGCTCGCCCTTGTTGCGGGCCTGTAGTTTCAGCACATCCTCCTGCCCCTTGCCGCCCAGCGGCAGCACGTCGGCGGTGGAAATCTTGTGGTCGGGCGTGGTGCGCACCTCGCCCACGGTGATCGACATGCGGTTGAGGTCCGGATCATGGATATCGCCGCGCGCCAGCACCTCGGCCAGCGTGCGCCGGATCAATTCGCCCACGCGCAGCTGCCGCTGCGACGGGCCGGAACCTTCGTGGAATTTGTTCTTAGCCATGGAACCGATCTAGGCCTTTGCCGGGGCTTTGCCAAGCGGCGCCTGAGCGGGTAGGGAGAAAGTGAAAACCGCAAGGACAGGGGCGCCACATGACACATAAGCCGGGGATCGTCATCACAGGGGCATCGGGCCGCATGGGGCAGATGCTGATCCAGACCGTGAGCGCGAGCGACAAGGCGCATCTGGTCGGCGCGGTGGAACGCGCAGGCCATTCCTGGGTCGGCCGCGATGTCGGCGAGGCGATGGGCGGCGCGCCCCTGGGCGTGACCGTGACCGACCAGCCGCTGGAGGCCTTCGCCCGCGCCCAGGCGATCATCGACTTCACCGCGCCGGCGGCGACGCTGGAGTTCGCGGCGCTGGCCGCGCAGGCCCGCGCGGTGCATGTGATCGGCACCACCGGCATGAGCGCGGCGCAGATCGCCCAGCTGGAACCGGCCGCGCGCCATGCGGTGATCGTCCGGGCCGGCAACATGAGCCTTGGCGTCAACCTGCTGGTGCAATTGACGAAACGGGTGGCCGCCGCGCTCGATGAGGATTTCGACATCGAGGTGATCGAGGCGCATCACCGCCACAAGGTCGACGCGCCTTCGGGCACCGCGCTGATGCTGGGCGAGGCCGCCGCCGAGGGGCGCGGGGTGACGCTCTCCGAGGTTGCCGACCGCGGCCGCGACGGCATCACCGGCGCGCGCGAACGCGGGCATATCGGCTTTTCGGCGATCCGCGGCGGCGACATCGTGGGCGAGCATGACGTGCTGTTCGCCGCCGATGGCGAACGCATCGTGCTGCGCCATGTGGCGACCGACCGGGCGATCTTTGCCCGCGGCGCGCTCAAGGCCGCGCTCTGGGGCCAGGACAAGGAACCCGGGGAATACGATATGGTGGATGTGCTGGGGCTGTAGCGCGCCCCGGGGGTTTGCCGGGAGGTTTAGGGAGTTGCCGGGCCGTGGGGGAATCGCCCTGCGGCGCCGGGCGTGATTCGCGTCTGCGAGTGGTGGGGGCGCGGCGCGATGTGGTGTTTCCCCGGGGCGTCAGCTGCGGTTCGCACTCCCCCTGGGGGCCGGGCGCGAACCTCTGGTCTCCATCCGCAAATGGTGTGCCTGAAGCCTCCGCCTCAGAAATCCACCGCGATGCCCTTCTTCTCCCAGTCGCCATAGCGCACCGGTTCCGGCCCGTCGCGGCCGCCCAGCTCGGTTGGCAGCGGCTGGGCCTCGGCTGCGGCCTTCTTGCGGCGTTCCTCCGCTTCGGCCAGCGCGCGCTGGGCGGCAGGAGGCAGGTCGCGCTTTTCTTCCGGACGTTCGGGGCTGTCGTTCTCGCTCATCGCGGGTTCCTTTGTGCTGTCCCTGTGATATACGCCGCTGTCGCCCGGGGACAAGCCGGGCGCCTTGGCACAGGCAGGCAGGTGAGCATGGACGACAGCGGAACGGCAGCACGGCGCAGCGCGATCTACCTGCTGGATCAGGTTCTGGGCGAGGGGCGGCTGATGTCCGAATGCCTCGCCGCCGGCGCGCTGGAGCGGCTGGAGCCGGCCGATCGCGCCCGCGCCCAGCGGCTGGCCGCCGATACCCTGCGCGGGCTGGAGCGCGCCGACCGGCTGTTGCAGAAACACCTGCGCAAGGCGCCGCCGCTCACCGTGCAGAACGCGCTGCGGCTGGGCACGGTCGAGCTCTGCTCCGGGGCTGCCGCCCATGGCGTGGTCAACGCCCTGGTCGAGATCGTCGGGCGTCACCGCCGCCACGGTCAGCTCAAGGGCATGGTCAACGCAGTGCTGCGCAAGATCGCCGCCGAGGGGCCCGAGGAATGGGGCCGGCTGCGGGTGCCGCGGCTGCCGAAATGGCTGCGCAAGCCGCTGGTCGAGGCCTGGGGGGCCGAGGCCGTGGCGGCGATGGAGGCGGCGCATTTCGCCGGCGCCCCGCTCGACATCACGCCGCGCCCCGGCGGGGCGGTCGATCTGCCGGGCGCGCGGCTGCTGCCGACCGGCTCGCTGCGGCTCGACGATCCCGGTCAGGTCTCGGCGCTGCCGGGATATGCGGATGGCACCTGGTGGGTGCAGGATGCCGCCGCGGCCTTGCCCGCCAAGGTGCTGAACGCGCAGCCCGGTGAAAAGGTGCTCGACATGTGCGCAGCACCCGGTGGCAAGACGCTGCAGATGGCCGCCGCCGGCGCCGATGTGGTCGCGCTCGATATCTCCGACAGCCGCCTCAACCGGCTGCGCGAGAACCTCGCCCGCATGCGGCTGAGCGCCCAGGTGGTGGTCGGCGACGCGCTGGAGCATGAGAGGCAATATGACGCCATCCTGCTCGACGCGCCCTGTTCGGCCACCGGCACCATCCGCCGCCACCCCGATCTGCCGCAGGCCAAGGACGGCGCCGAATTCGGCATGCTGATCGAGCTGCAGGCGCAGATGCTGGCGCATGCCTGGTCGCTGCTGAAGCCGGGCGGGCGGCTGGTCTATTGCACCTGTTCGCTGCTGCCCGACGAGGGCGAGGTTCAGGTCGAGGAGGCGCTGGAGATCCTGGACGGCGCCAGCATCGACCGCGCCGCGCTGGACCTGCCGGGGGTCGACCCCGCCTGGATCGCGCAGGAGGGGGGGCTGCGCCTGCGGCCCGATTACTGGCCCGAGCTGGGCGGGATGGATGGTTTTTACATCGCCTGTCTGCGGAAAGCGCCCTGACGGCGGGGTTCGCCCGGGTTTCGCAAGTGACTTGAGGATATCGCGCCGCTATGATCCGCCCAAACGCCAGAGAGCGTGAGAGGCAGAGCGCATGTCCAGTCCAGACACATTCGCCGGCCGCCGCACCCGGCTCCTCAACCGGCTTTATGCCCGGCTGAGCCGGCGGCGGCGTGGCGCGACGGGTTTCGTCTCGCAGCCCGAGCCGCGCACCATCGGCAGTTTCGCCCGCGGTCGGCAGCTGGTCGCCGGCAACCTGCTGTTCGCCGGCTATCTGATCGAATCGCAGGATACGGCGCTATGGGACGTCGAGGCGCCGAATGCCGCCTTCGATGCCGAGCGCCACGGCTTTGCCTGGCTCGACGATCTGGCGGCGGTGGGCGATCTGGCGGCGCGGCGAAAGGCGCAGAGCTGGCTGTGGGGCTGGATCGAGGCGCATGGCGGCGGCCACGGCCCGGGCTGGAGCCCGGATCTGGCCGGACGCCGGGTGATCCGCTGGATCAACCACGCGCTGTTCCTGCTGCGCGGTCAGGACAAGGCCGCCAGCGATGCCTTCTACCGCGCGCTGTCGGCGCAGATCTGGTTCCTGTCGAAACGCTGGACCGGCGCCGCCCCCGGCCTGCCGCGATTCGAGGCGCTGACCGGGCTGATCTATGCCGGCCTGTCGCTGCAGGGGCGCGAGGAGCTGGCCGATCCGGCGGTGCGCGCGCTGGCCCGGGAATGCGACGCCCAGATCGACGCCCAGGGCGGGCTGCCGACCCGCAATCCCGAGGAGCTGCTTGAGGTCTTCACCCTGCTCACCTGGGCGGCGGCGGTGCTGCATGACGCCGGCCGCGGCGTGCCGGCGCCGCATCAGGCGGCGATCGAGCGGATCGCGCCCACCCTGCGCACCCTGCGCCATGCCGACGCTGGGCTGGCCCGCTTTCACGGCGGCGGCCGCGGCATGGAGGGGCGGCTGGATCATGCGCTGGCCGCCAGCCATGTCAAACCGCGCCATTCCGAGGGGCTGGCGATGGGCTATGCCCGGCTGGCCGGCGGCCGCACCACGGTGATCGTCGATGCCAGCCCGCCGCCGCAGGGGGCGGCCTCGTATAACGCGCATGCCTCGACGCTGGCCTTCGAGCTGACATCGGGGCGGCGGCCGCTGATCGTCAACTGCGGCTCCGGCGCCTCCTTCGGCATCGAATGGCGCCGGGCCGGGCGGGCGACGCCGTCGCATTCCACGCTTTGCCTCGACGGCTATTCCAGCGCGCGGCTGGGCGAGCCGGCGCGCGGCAGCGGCCGCGAGGCGCTGGTGGACGGGCCGCGCCGGGTGCCGATCGAGATGTCCGAGATGGACGATGGGGTAAAGTTCCAGGGCGGCCACGACGGCTATCTGCGCGGCTTCGGCCTGACCCATGCCCGCAGTCTGGAGCTGACCTTCGACGGCCGCGGCCTGGCGGGCGAGGATATGCTGCTGGCGGTGGAGGAGGCCGACAAGCGCCGGTTCGACAAGGCGATGGATGCCACCGTGCTGTCGGGCATCGGGTTCGACATCCGCTTGCATCTGCACCCCGAGGTCGACGCGACGGTGGATCTGGGCGGCGCGGCGGTGTCGATGGCGCTGAAGAGCGGCGAGATCTGGGTGTTCCGCCATGACGGCACCTGCGGGCTGAGGCTGGAGCCCAGCGTCTATCTGGAGAAGGGCCGGCTGAAGCCGCGCGCCAGCCAGCAGATCGTGCTGTCGGGTCGCGCGCTGGGCTATCATACGCGGGTGCGCTGGTCGCTGAGCAAGGCACAGGACACCGCCGTCGCGGTCCGCGATCTGCATCGTGACGAGATCGACTATTTCGGGTAACGGGAGCCAAGGCGCGGTTTCGGCCCCGGATTCACCCCTGAACCCCCGAAAAACAGCGCCTTTGCCGCAAAAGGAGAGGTTCTATCCCGGCGGGTTATGGATTATGCCGCGCCCAGGACCTCACCGAGATCAAGGATTGACTCATGACTGACCTGTACCCTGTTCGCCGTGCCCTGCTTTCCGTGTCCGACAAAACCGGCCTGATCGACCTGGGCCGCGCACTGGCGGCGCAGGGGGTCGAGCTGATCAGCACCGGCGGCACCGCCCGCGCCCTGCGCGATGCCGGGCTGGAGGTGCGCGACGTCTCGGAAGTGACCGGTTTCCCCGAGATGATGGACGGTCGGGTCAAGACGCTGCACCCGATGGTGCATGGCGGCCTGCTGGCGCTGCGCGACGATGCCGCCCATGTGGCGGCGATGGAAACCCATCTGATCGCGCCGATCGACCTGCTGGTCGTCAACCTCTATCCGTTCGAGGAAACCGTCGCCAAGGGCGCCGATTACGCCACCTGCATCGAGAATATCGACATCGGCGGTCCGGCGATGATCCGCGCTGCGTCGAAGAACCATCTGTTCGTCAACGTGGTGGTGGATGTCGCCGATTACGACGCCCTGCTGGCCGAGCTCGAGGCCAACGACGGCCATACCACCTATGCCTTCCGCCAGCAGCTGGCGCTGACCGCCTATTCCCGCACCGCCGCCTATGACGCCGCGGTGTCGGCCTGGATGGCGCAGGCGCTGAAGGAAGAGGCGCCGCGGCGCCGCGCCTTTGCCGGCACCCTGGCCCAGACCCTGCGCTATGGCGAGAACCCGCATCAGCAGGCGGCCTTCTACGTCGATGGCTCGAATCGCCCCGGCGTCGCCACCGCGGTGCAGCATCAGGGCAAGGAACTGAGCTACAACAACATCAACGACACCGACGCCGCCTTTGAGCTGGTGGCCGAGTTCGACCCCGAGGAAACCGCCGCCTGCGCCATCATCAAGCACGCCAACCCCTGCGGTGTGGCCAAGGGTGCGACCCTGCTGGAGGCTTACAAGGCCGCCTTCGACTGCGACCGCACCTCGGCCTTCGGTGGCATCGTGGCGCTGAACAAGCCGCTCGATGCCGAAACCGCTGAGGAGATCACCGGCATCTTCACCGAGGTGGTGATCGCGCCGGGTGCCTCGGACGAGGCCAAGGCGATCTTCGCCGCCAAGAAGAACCTGCGCCTGCTGACCACCGAAGGGCTGCCGGACGCACGCGCCGGCGGTCTGACCTTCCGCCAGGTCTCGGGCGGGTTCCTGGTGCAGGACAAGGACAACGGCTTTGTCGGCATGGACGATCTGAAGGTGGTGACCAAGAAGGCGCCGACCGAAGAGCAGATGCGCGACCTGCTGTTCGCCTGGAAAGTGGCGAAACACGTCAAGTCGAACGCCATCGTCTACGTCAAGGATCAGGCCACCGTCGGTGTCGGCGCCGGGCAGATGAGCCGGGTGGACAGCGCGCTGATCGCCGCCAAGAAGGCCGAGCGCATGGCCGAGGCGCTGGGGCTGCCGCAGCCGCTGACCATCGGCTCGGCCGTGGCCTCGGACGCCTTCTTCCCCTTCCCCGACGGTCTGCTCGAGGCCGCGGCGGCGGGCGCAACCTGCGTGATCCAGCCCGGCGGCTCGATGCGCGACGCCGAGGTGATCGCAGCGGCCGACGAGGCCGGGCTCGCCATGGTGTTCACCGGCATGCGCCACTTCCGGCACTGACGGCCGAATGCGCTTCGCCATGCTGTTCTGGGCCGGCTTCTGGGCCTTTTTGCTGGATCAGGCCAGCAAGTATCTGGTCGTGCACTGGATGGGGCTGGCGCGGCTGCGCAGCATCGACGTGCTGCCGCCGCTGCTGAACTTCCGCTATGGCGAGAACCGCGGCATCAACTTCGGCCTGCTCGACAGCGGGTCGGAGATGGCGCGCTGGGTGCTGATCGGGTTTTCCGTCGCGGTCTGCATCGCGGTGCTGACCTGGGTGATGCGGACCCAGCCGGTGCGGCTGATGCAGCTCTCCGCCGGGCTGCTGGTCGGCGGCGCGCTGGGCAATGTGGTGGACCGGCTGCTCTATGGCTATGTGCTGGATTTCCTCAACATGTCCTGCTGCGGCATCGACAATCCCTTCGTGTTCAATCTGGGCGACGTCTTCATCTTCCTCGGCGCGGCAGGGCTGATCCTGTTCGAGAGCGGCACCAGCCTGCGGCGGAAAAAGGCCCCGTGACCTCGTCCGTCAAATGCGCTAAAAGCGCCGGAAACGGACGGGAGACGGTGGCCATGCGGCGCCCTCTGGGTATGATCATTCTGATTGCGGCGGTTGCGGTCGCGGGTTGCTCCAACAAGGGGCTGCACAATCTGCGCGCGCCCGGGACCGGCCCGGACGAGTTCATGATTCTCCCGGTCAAGCCGCTGACGGCGCCCAAGACCTATTCGGAACTGCCGGCGCCGACGCCCGGCGGCGGCAATCTGGTCGATCCGACCCCCACCGCCGACGCCATGGTCGCCATGGGTGGGCGCCAGACCGAAGGCGAGGGCATTCCGGCCGCCGACGGCGCGCTGGTCACCGCCGCCAGCCGGCTGGGCGTGGAACCCGGTGTGCGCCAGACGCTGGACGAACAGGATGCCGCCTTCCGCAAGCGTCAGTCGCGCATGAGCCGGCTGCGGCTGTTCCCGGTCGACCGCTACGAGCAGGCCTATCGTCGCCAGGCGCTCAACCCCTTCCCGGAGACCGAGAAATTCCGTCGCGCCGGTGCCGGCACGCCGACCTCGCCGCCGGCGAAACCGTGACCGGCCGGGCCGGATCGCGGGAAACCCCGATCCCGGCTCACTTTTCCGATACTCCGGCTTGAACCCCGCCCCACCGGGCGTAGGTTGGCGCATAGAACGACGCGCGGATGACTGGAGGCTATCGGATGCTGAGAAAAATCGCCCTTGCCGGGGCCGTGGCCGGTGGCCTTGCGATGCCGGCGCTTGCCGCGCAGGAGGCCGGGCAGGATCCCGTCACCACCTTCGCGCTGTCGAACGGCATGCAGGTGGTGGTGGTCGAGGATCACCGCGCCCCGGTGTTGCAGCATATGGTCTGGTACAAGATCGGCTCGGCGGACGAGCCGGTGGGCTCCTCGGGCGTGGCGCATTTTCTCGAACATCTGATGTTCAAGGACACCGACAACATGAAGTCGGGCGAGCTGTCGGCGACGGTGGCGGCCAACGGCGGGCAGGACAATGCCTTTACCAGCTATGACTATACCGCCTATTTCCAGCGCGTCGCCGCCGACCGGCTGGGGCTGATGATGAAGATGGAAGCCGACCGGATGACCCATCTGCGGCTGACCGGGGACGATATCGCCACCGAGCGCGACGTGATTCTGGAAGAGCGCAACATGCGCACCGAGAACAACCCGCGCGCGCTGTTCACCGAGCAGGTGAACGCGGTGCAATATCTCAACAGCCGCTACGGCGTGCCGGTGATCGGCTGGAAGCACGAGATGGAAGAGCTCGACCGCGCCGACGCGCTGAACTTCTATCACACCTATTACGCGCCGAATAATGCCATCCTGGTGGTCTCGGGCGATGTCACCCCCGACGAGGTGCGGACGCTGGCGGAACAGTATTACGGCGTGATCCCGGCCAATGCCGATCTGCCACCGCGGATCCGCGCGCAGGAGCCGCCGCAGATCGCCGCGCGCCGGCTGACCTACAAGGACGCCCGGGTGGCGCAGCCCTATGTCAGCCGCACCTATCTGGCGCCCGAACGCGATAGCGGTGCGCAGGAGAAGGCGGCCGCGCTCTATCTGCTGGCGGAGCTGCTGGGCGGCGGCCAGACCTCGGTCCTGGCCGAGAAGCTGCAGTTCGACAGCCCCACCGCGGTCTATACTGCGGCCTTCTACGACGGCGTGTCGCTGGACGACACCACCTTCAACATGGTGGTGGTGCCGGCGCAGGGCGTGACGCTGGAGGCGGCCGAGGCGGCGATGGACAAGGCGGTGGCCGACTTCATGCGCGACGGCGTCGACAGCGCGCAGCTGGACCGGATCAACCTGCAATTGCGCGCCGCGCAGATCTACGAACGCGACGACGTGGCCAGCATCGCCAACCGCTACGGTCAGGCGCTGACCTCGGGGCTGACCGTCGAGGATGTGAAGGCCTGGCCCGAGCTGCTGCAGGCGGTGACGGCCGAGGACATCATGGCCGCCGCGCATGAGGTGCTGCGGCCCGAGGTGTCGGTCACCGGCTGGCTGACGCGGGACGACCAACAGGAGGTGACCCAATGAAGGCGCTGATTTCGCTTCTGCTGCTGGTGTTCTTCGCGCTGCCGGCGGCGGCCGAGGTCAAGGTCACCGAGGTCACCAGCCCCGGCGGCATCAAGGCCTGGCTGGTCGAGGATCATTCGATCCCCTTCACGGCGCTGGACCTGCGATTTCGCGGCGGCACCTCGCTGGACCAGCCGGGCAAGCGCGGCGCGGTCTACCTGATGACCGGCCTGCTTGAGGAAGGCGCCGGCGATCTCGACGCCCGCGCCTATGCCCGCGATCTGGAATCGCTGGCGGCCTCCTTCGACTTCGACGCCGATGCCGATACGGTTGCGATCTCGGCCCAGATGCTGACCGAGAACCGCGATCAGGCGATGGCGCTGCTGCGCCAGACCATCCACGCGCCGCGCTTCGACCCCGACGCGATCGAGCGGGTGCGCGCCCAGGTGCTGTCCGGGCTGCGCTCGGACGCCAAGAACCCCAATGACATCGCCGGCGCGGCCTTTCGCGAGATGGCCTATGGCGATCACCCCTATGGCAGCGACGGCAAGGGGACCTTCGATTCGGTGGGTGATCTGACCCGCGACGACCTGATCGCCGCGCATGACGCCGTCTTTGCCCGCGACCGCATGTATGTGGCCGCCGTGGGCGACATCACCCCCGCGGATCTGGGCCGGCTGCTGGACGATCTGCTGGCCGATTTGCCGGCGACCGGCGCGCCGCTGCCGGGTCCCGCCACCGTCACCATCGACGGCGGCATCACCGTGGTGCCCTTCGATACGCCGCAGTCGGTGGCGCTGTTCGGCCAGCCGGGGATCAAGCGCGACGACCCGGATTTCTTCGCCGCCTACGTGCTGAACACCATCCTCGGCGGCGGCAATTTCGAAAGCCGGCTGATGACCGAGGTGCGCGAGAAGCGCGGGCTGACCTATGGTGTCTATTCCTATCTGGTGCCGCGCGATCTGGCGGCGGTCTACATGGGCAGCGTCGCCTCGGGCAACGACCGCATCGCCGAGGCGATCCAGGTGATCCGGGACGAATGGGCGCGGATGGCGCAGGACGGCGTGACCGAGGCCGAGCTGGAGGCCGCCAAGACCTATCTGACCGGGGCCTATCCGCTGCGCTTCAACGGCAACGAGCGTATTGCCGGGATCATGGTGGGGATGCAGATGGACCACCTCCCGATCGACTATATCGCCACCCGCAACGACAAGGTGAACGCGGTGACGCTGGAGGATGTGAACCGCGTCGCGCGCGCGTTGCTGCGGCCCGACCAGCTGCATTTCGTTGTCGTGGGCCAGCCCGTCGGGCTGAAGACCGAAACCAACTGAACCGTCGGGCGCGGGGCCGCGGCTTTCGCCGCGCCCGCGCCTCAGCCCCTGGGCATCGCCCGCAGCCTCTCGCCTGCGGCCCGATCCGAGCCGGGGAGGAGGCAGGCGCCGTCGCCCTTTCCTGCCCGATGCGGCCTATTCCCCGTAGGGGATCCAGATGGTCTTGACCTCGGTCGCCCGTTCCAGAAACGGCCGCATGTCGGCGGCCTGCCAGTCGGTGGCATGACCGTTATTGACCCAGGTCCGTTTCAGGTTCCCGGCGGCGGCGCGCTCGATCTCGGCCGAGAGGTCGGTGGAGGAGAAGCTCCAGACCGCGTCGACCCCCAGATGCGCGGCCAGCGGGCCGGCCAGATCGGCATGCGGGCCGGTCAGGATATTGACCACGCCCGCCGGCACGTCCGAGGTGTCGAGGATCTGATAGAAATCCGTCGCCGCCAGCGGGAAGGGCTCAGAGGCCGCCAGCACCACCCGGTTGCCCATGGCGATGGCCGGCGCCATCGTCGCGACCAGACCCAGCAGCGGCGCCTCGTCGGCGCAAAGCGCGCCGATCACCCCCGCCGGCTGCTTCGTCACCAGGGCGGTGCCGCGCAGCGGCACGCCGGCCACCCGCCCGTCGTATTTGTCGGCCCAGGCGGCGGCGGTGAACAGGCGCTGGATCGCGGTCTCGACCTCTGCCTGCCCCTGCCGCTTGCCGGTCATCGTGTCGATCCGATGGGCGAATTCCGCCGCCCGCGCCGACAGGTTCTCGGCCAGGTAATAGAGGATCTGCGCCCGCAGGTGCCCGGTCGTCGCCGCCCAGCCGGCGGCGCCCTGTGCCGCCTCGACCGCGTTGCGCACATCCTTGCGCCCGGCGATCGGCACATGGCCCAGCAGGGCGCCGGACTTCGACCAGACCGGCTGGGAATAGCCGCCGTCGGGCCGCGCCTGCTTGCCGCCGATATAGAGCTTCGGCGTGCGGTCCAGCGGATCGGCGGGACCGCCGTCGCCGATCGGCATCGCCGCGACGGGGGCCAGCGGGCGCGGTTTCGCCGCGGGGCGGGTATAGGCAGCCAGCCCCTCCCAGCCGCCCTCGCGCCCGAAACCGCTGTCGCGCAGCCCGCCGAAGGGGGCGGCGGCGTCGAACAGGTTGGTGGCATTCACCCAGACCACGCCGGCGGCCAGTTTCGGCGCCACGTCGAGGGCGAGGTTCACATTCTCGGTCCAGAGGGTGGCGGCCAGCCCGTAGCGGCTGTTGTTGGCCAGCTGCACCGCCTCGGCGGGGGTGCGGAAGGTTGCAGAGACCAGAACGGGGCCGAAGATCTCCTCCTGCATCAGCGGATCGGAGGGGGCGAGCCCGGTGATCAGCGTCGGCGGGTAATAGCAGCCCTGCGCCGGCAGCGGGCCGATGGCGCGGTGGAGCTCTCCGCCGGTGTTGGCGGCGACCATATCGGTGATCCGGCGCAGCTGCACCGGGTCCACCACCGCGCCCACATCGGTGCATTTGTCCAGCGGATCGCCGATCCGCAGCCTGTCCATCCGGGCGCGCAGTTTCACGTGGAACCGTTCCGCCACCGGCTCGTGCACCAGCAGGCGGGAGCCGGCGCAGCAGACCTGCCCCTGATTGAACCAGATGGCGTCGACCAGCCCCTCGACCGCCGAGTCGAGATCGGCGTCGTCGAAGACGATATAGGGCGACTTGCCGCCCAGCTCCAAAGTCAGCGTCTTGCCCGACCCGGCGGTCGCCGTGCGGATCTGGCGGCCGACCTCGGTCGAGCCGGTGAAGGCGATCTTGTCGATGCCGGGATGGGCCACGATCATCTCGCCCACCGCGCCGTCGCCGGTGACGATATTGACCACGCCCCTGGGCAGCCCGGCCTGGCGGCAGATGTCGGCGAACAGCAGCGCCGTGAGCGAGGTATATTCGGCGGGCTTCAGCACCACGGTATTGCCCATCGCCAGCGCCGGGGCAATCTTCCAGGCCAGCATCAGCAGCGGGAAGTTCCACGGGATGATCTGGCCGCAGACGCCGAGCGCGCGGGCGCCCGGCAGCTCGGCCTCCATCAGCTGCGCCATGCCGGCGTGATAGTAGAAATGCCGCTGCGCCAGCGGCACGTCGATGTCGCGGCTCTCGCGGATCGGCTTGCCGCTGTCGAGGGTTTCCAGCACCGCCAAGAGCCGCGCGTGTTTCTGCAACAGCCGCGCGATGGCATAGAGATGGCGGGCGCGGCCCGGACCGCCCAGGGCCTCCCACTTGCCCTGCGCCTTGCGGGCGGCGGCGACGGCGGCGTCGACCTCCTGCGCGCTGGCCTGGGTCAGGCTGGCCAGAACCTCACCCGTGGCCGGGTTGCGGCTGTCGAACCCGTCGCCGGGGGCGGTGAAGCTGCCGTCGATGAAATGGCCGAAGCGGTCGCCCTGATCGACCAGCCAGCTCAGCGCCTCGGCGGCGCTCTCAGGGGCGGGACCATAATCCATGGTTTCGAAAATCTCTTTGACGCTCATGCTCTGCCTCCTGCGGCGGGGCCGTTTTCTTGGCAAGAAAACGGGCCGGAATTTTTGCAAAATTCCGGGGTGCACCCGGATCGGACCGGGTTATCCGATGGCATGCCGGTAGCCTGCCGAATAGGCGCCGGTGACGTGATGCTCCAGCTGCCGTTCGATATCCCCCAGCAGCGAGGAGGCGCCGAAGCGGAACAGGTCGGGCTGCAGCCAGCGGTCGCCCAGCTCCTCCTTGAGCAGCGACAGATAGGTCAGCGCGTCCTTCGCCTTGGAGATGCCGCCGGCGGGTTTGTAGCCGACGCGGAAGCCGGTGCGCTCGTAATAGTCGCGGATCGCCCGGATCATCACCAGCGACACCGGCAGGGTGGCGTTCACCGTCTCCTTGCCGGTCGAGGTCTTGATGAAATCGGCCCCCGCCATCATGCAGACCAGCGAGGCGCGGGCGACGTTTCTGAGCGTGCCGAGCTCTCCGGTCGCCAGGATCGCCTTGACGTGGGCGTGGCCGCAGGCGGCGCGGAAGTCGCGCATTTCGTCATAGAGCGCCTGCCAGTTGCCCTCCAGCACATGGCGGCGCGAGATCACGATGTCGATCTCCTCGGCACCCGCCGCGACGCTTTCGCCGATCTCGGCCAGCCGCAGCGGATAGGGCGACAGCCCGGCGGGAAAGCCGGTGGAGACGGCGGCGACCGGGATGCCGGAGCCCTTGAGCGCGGCGACCGCGGGCGCCACCATCTCGTGATAGACGCAGACCGCGCCGACATGCAGCCGGTCGAAGCCGAGCGCCGCCAGCAGGTCGGGCCGCACCGGCTGGCGCGCCTTGGCGCAGAGCCGGCGGACCCGCTCCGCAGTGTCGTCGCCGCTGAGCGTGGTGAGGTCGATACAGGTGATCGCCTTCAGCAACCAGGCCGCCTGGTAGTCCTTTTTCAGGCTGCGTCGCGCCGGCAGCGTGGCGCAGCGGCGTTCGATGGCCGAGCGGTTGGCCTGCGCCGCGCGCAGCCAGCCGAGGTCCAGCGGCAGCCCGGGATTGCGCGGCTCGGTCACCTGCGGCAGCTGGGTGGTGCGGGCAAGCTCTGAGGTGTCCATGGGCGGTGCGGTCCGGTGATTGATCTGCGCGCAGGCTGGCATGGGGGCGCCGGCTTGGCAAGGCGGGGGAGGGGCGTGAGGCGCCTCAGAATGGTCGCCGCGAGGGTGCCCTTCGCACTGGCAGAATCGCCATGTTCCGGCTAAATCTGGGGGCATGTCCCAACCTGACCGCAATATCAGCGAAAACCCGCGTCCGGTGATCCGGCAGCTCGACGAAGCCGCGATCAATCGCATCGCCGCCGGCGAGGTGGTCGAACGTCCGGCCTCTGCCGTCAAGGAACTGGTGGAGAACGCCATCGACGCCGGCGCCACCCGGATCGGGATCGAGATCGCCGACGGCGGCAAGACGCTGATCCGGGTCACCGACAACGGCTGCGGCATCGCGCCGGAGCAGCTGCCGCTGGCGATGTCGCGGCATGCGACCTCGAAGATCGACGGCTCCGACCTGCTGAACATCCATACCTTCGGCTTCCGCGGCGAGGCGCTGCCCTCGCTCGGCGCGGTGGGTCGGCTGACCATCACCAGCCGCGCCGAGGGCGAGGAGGCCGCCAGCCTGCGCGTCGCCGGCGGGCGGATGGAGCCCACCCGCCCCGCCGCCCTGCGGTCGGGCACGGTCGTGGAGCTGCGCGATCTGTTCTTCGCCACCCCGGCGCGGCTCAAGTTCATGCGCTCGGACCGCAGCGAGTCGCAGGCGATCACCGATGTGGTCAAGCGGCTGGCGATGGCGGAACCGGCGGTGGGCTTTACCATGCGCGACGCCTCCGGCGGCGGCGAGGGGCGGGTCACCTTCCGCGCCGATGCCGAGGACGGCGATCTGTTCGGCGCGCTGCAGGCGCGGCTGGCGCGCATCCT
>JBFXGQ010000046.1:0-14695 GCA_050177915.1 Pseudodonghicola sp.
GGTCGTAGAGGACGAATTCTACAGGGAAATTTGGGGTTTGCCAAAATCGCATAAGCAGACTTATGTAATTTCAGATTGAATGTACCTTGTTCAACTGACCTCCAGAGCAATCGAAATCCCTTGACCGTCTCCGATGCACATTGTCGATAGCGATTTTTCGCTGCACTTGAGCTCGAGCACCGCAGTACCCGCGATCCGTGCGCCTGACATGCCGAGCGGGTGACCCAGTGCAATAGCTGCCGTTCGGCACTCAGCCATCCTGCCGGACATTTTCAAGGACGTAGGTGCCCGGCGCTGCGTCAAGGGGCTTGTGCTTGGCCGAACCAAGCTTCTTGGGCGCAGGTTTGTCAGCCCCGGTTGCGTGGCTGTCGCGCCATTCCAGCCAATGCGTCCACCAGCTGCCATCGTGGCGTGTCGCGGAATCAAGCCAGTCCGCTGCCTCGCCGCTTACGTCTCCATCAACATGGTAATGGCGCCGCGAGCCAGTAGGATGGTTGATGACCGTGCCCGATACGTGCCCGCCGTCCGTCAGAACGAAGGTCGTATTCCTTCCCAAGTGCTGCGTTGCATCGAAAGAACTCTTCCAAGGGACGATGTGATCTTCCGTGGCAGACAGGAAGTAGCAGGGCACCTCGATATTCCGGGTGTCGACGGGCTGGCCGAGCATAGATAGGGCGCCGGGCTCTTTCAGCAGGTTCTTCTCGTACATGTCTTCCGTGAAGGTCAGGAACCAACGCTTGGGAAGGTTCGAGGTGTCGGCATTCCAGTAAAGGATATCGAACGGGGCCGGCGTTTTGCCCATGAGGTAGTTCCCGATGACGAAGTTCCAGACCGACTCGTTGGCATGTAGCAGTGCCATGGCTCGGGCAATGTCGCGCCCAGGCGCCACGTCCGATATTTCCATACGCTGGCGATAGCTCATCAATTGCGGGCGGTCGATGAAGACTTCAAGGTCGCCGGGATCGCTGAAATCGACCAGGGACGACAGGAAAGTTGCCGTCCCGACCTTGGCTTTCAGCTCTTCGGGGATCACGGCCAGCGCGGCCACCAGCATGGTGCCGCCGTTGCACCAGGACAGCAGGTCGACCTTGGCATTGCCTGCGATTTCGGAGGCCACCTTCAGCGCGGCGAAGATGCCGTCCTGCAGGTACTCGTCCCAGCCCAGATCCTGAACCGAGCCGGAGGGATTGCGCCAAGAGATGGTGAACACCGGCACGCCCTCGCCGACCAGATAGCGGATCATCGATTTCCGCTCGTTCAGGTCGAAGATGTAGAACTTGTTGACGCAGGGCGGGACGATCAGGACCGGCTGTGCCTTGACGTTCTTGGTCGCGGGTTCGTACTGGATCACCTCGATCAGTTCGTTGCGGAACACCACTGCGCCGGGCGAGGTGGCTAGGTTCTCTCCTACCTTGAACGCGGTTTCGTCCGTGGTGCTGATATAGCCCTTCTGCAGGTCATCCATCAGGTTCTTGAAACCGTCGACGAGGCTTTGGCCATTGGTATCTTTGGCACGATCCAGAACCTCGGGATTGGTCATGACGTAGTTCGAAGGTGCAAGCGCATCGGCCGCCAGCCTGGCATAGAAACTCAGCTTGCGCTGTTCATGCCGCGGCAGGTTGGCACCGTCCGCCATGTCCGCCATGGTGCGTGCGGTCAACATGTAGCTTTCGCGCAGGAAGGGAAAGATTCCCTTCTCCCAGGGCTCTGCCTTGAAGCGCCGGTCCTTCGGGGCTTCGCTGGGCACGCTACCGAGCGCCGTGGACAGCCAGAGCGCCGTCATGTCCTTTTGCCATGCCAGCCACTGGTCCTGCCATGCCCGGAAGCTGCCCGTCCCCGGAACACTTACGGACATGAAAGGGGCCAGCAAGTTTTCGGCGATGACCTCGGCCTGATCCTTCTCCAGCTTGGCAAAGAAAGGGTTCTGCTCAAGAAGCTTTTTCATCGTCTCCGCGAGAGCGTTCTGTGTGGTCTTGGGCATGTCGGTATCTCCAAATTGCAGGACGCCGTGGTCCGGACGAGTGTGTGGCTAAGGCGAGGCCGCCGCTTTGCCGCGGCTGCGATAGGTCGGGCTGGCGGGCGTCTGTTCTAGGAAGCGGGTAATCAACTCGCCGACTTCCTGGCGGCGTGAGAAAAGCAGCAGATGCCCGGCGGCAAAGACCCTCATCTCGGCACCGGGGATAGATTGGGCTAGAAGCAACTGGTTCGGAAACGGAATCAGCGTATCGCAGGTGCCGGCAATCACCAGCGTCGGTTGCTCAATCTGGTGCAGCCAATGGACGCTGGTCCAGGAGCAGAGCGCCCTGACCTGACTGAAATATCCCGCGGGTGTCGGGTGCCGCGCATGTTTGGAATATTCCCGGAAGAGCTTGGGGTTGGTCACGGCATCGCCGCCATACATCAGCGGCCCAACAAGGTTGCCGTAGGCCCGACTGGTGAAGCGCAGCGGGAACATGATCTCGCCCAGGGCAATCGGGCTGCCCCACCAACTCACCAACCCGCCGGCTGAGGTCACCGCCAGGATCAGCCTGCGGCACCGATCCGGGAAGTCATAGGCGAGTTGCTGGGCGATACCTCCGCCCCAGGAAATTCCCAGGACGTCGAAACTCCCGACCTCCAGTTCATCGAGAACCCCTTGGGCAACCTGCGCATATTGCGGGATGCCAAGCGGTTCCTCGGACATCTGTGAAAGCCCGACACCGGGCATGTCGAACACCACCACCGGGCGGTCGCCCAATTCTTGCATCAGCGGGACAAGTATCTCGATCGACTGGCCCAGACCGTTCAGGATCAAGAGCGGAATACCTCCGCCGGACAGGTTCCGGGCCATGACCCGCATACTCAATCCGTCAACCTCGATGAAGCGCGTGTCCCTGCCGCAGGTCATGCTTTGGCGCTGCGCAGATAGTTGATGATGGCTGAAAAATCCTCACCGCCATGACCTGCTTGCTCGAACGCCTCGTAGAGGCGCGTTGCGTTCGATCCCAAGGGGATCTCGGCGCCCGCGGCGCCTGCGGCCTGCGCGGCGAGACGCAGATCCTTGAGCATAAGAGCGGTGGCAAAGCCGGGCCGGTAATCGCGGTTCGCGGGCGAAGTCGGCACCGGTCCCGGCACCGGGCAGTTGGTGTTCACCGCCCAGCACTGGCCCGACGAGGTCGAGAGCACGTTGAACAGCGCCCCGGCGTCGAGGCCGAGTTTCTCGCCCAGCACGAAGGCTTCGCAGGCGCCGATCATCGAAATGCCGAGCAGCATGTTATTGCACAGCTTCGCCGCCTGCCCCGCCCCCGCGATGCCGCAGGGCACCAGCCTTCCCGCCATCGGCTCCAGGATCGGGGTTGCGGCCTCGATGGCCTCCTCGGTTCCGCCCAGCATGAAGCTGAGCGTGCCCGCCTCGGCCCCCACGGTGCCACCCGACACCGGCGCATCCAGTGTCAATCGACCATCCATGAGCACATGCGCCGCTTGTGCACTTTCGACGTCGATGGTCGAGCTGTCGATCACCAGTCCCCCTCTAGGAACGGAGGTCGCGAGCTCTTTCCAGACATCCAGGACCAGCTTGCCATTGGGCAGCATGGTGACAATCGCTTCGGCCCCCTCCGCCGCAGCAGAAACGGTGTCCGCGATCTGGACACCGCGCGCGGCAGCGTTCTCTCGCGCGTCCTGTGACACATCGAACCCGGTGACCTGGTGGCCGGCCTTGATCAGATTGCCAGCCATCGGGCTGCCCATATTGCCCAGACCTATGAATGCGATCCTGCTCATCTCGTATCCTTTCCGTATTTCCCTTAAGGCCTTCGTCGTCATCCCTGCAGCAGCGTGCGCGCCACGATCAGGCGCATGATCTCGTTGGTGCCTTCCAGTATGCGGTGCACGCGTAGGTCCCGCACGATTTTCTCGATGCCGTATTCCGCTAGGTAACCGTAGCCGCCATGCAGCTGCAGTGCCTCGTCGGCGATGTTGGAACAGCTGTCGGTCACGAAGCGCTTGGCCGCCGCGCATAGCATCGAAACTTCCGGGGTCTTGGCATCCAGCGCCGCCGCCGCACGCCACAGGATGCTGCGCGCCGCTTCCAACTCGATCTTCATGTCGGCCAGCCGGAATTGCAGAGCCTGCATTTCGTCCAGCCGCTGACCAAAGGCGCGGCGTTCCGACATGTATTGCACCGTCGCGGTCAGCGCGGCGGATGCGCCGCCCAAGGAACAGGCCGAGATGTTCAACCGGCCGCCGTCCAAGCCCGCCATGGCAATCCTGAAGCCCCGGTTTTCTGCGCCGACCAGCGCCTCGGGCCCGACTCGGACCTTGTCCATCACCACCGTGCGGGTCGGCTGGGCGTTCCAGCCCATCTTCTTCTCGTTCGTCCCGAACGACAGCCCCTCGGCCTCCTTTGGTACCAGGAAGCACGAGATCCCTTTCGGACCGGCCTCGCCAGTGCGGGCCAGAACCAGGTAGACATCCGAAGCGCCGGCACCGGAAATGAACTGCTTCTGGCCGGTCAGCAGCCAACCGTCGCCGTCGCGTTCGGCGCGAGTCGAGAGCGACCCGGCATCCGATCCGGCGCCCGGTTCGGTCAGGCAATAGGACGCGCGTTTTTCCAGCGTTGCGAGTTGCGGGATCCATTCTTCCCGCTGTGCCTGGCTGGCGAACTTGTCGATCATCCAAACGCACATGTTGTGGATGGAGATATAGGCCGACGTGGTCGGGCAGGCCTCGGCCAGCGCCTCGAAAATCAGCACCGCGTCGACACGGCCAAGGCCGGAGCCGCCTACATCGTCTTTGGTGTAGATGGCTCCGAGACCCAAGGCGCCGGCTTCGGCCAGGATGTCCACCGGGAAGTGTTTCTTCTCGTCCCAATCCAGCGCATTTGGCTTGATGCGGTCCGCCGCAAAATTGCGTGTCATGTCGAGAATGGCTTGCTGTTCCTCAGACAGTGAAAAATCGACCATCGTGTCCTCCTTCGTGTGCTGGTTATCGTGCTGCCGGCTCAGGGGCGCGCCCGTCTTTCCCGCCTCACTCCTGATTGAAGTTCGGCGTGCGTTTTTCCAGGAAGGCGGCCATGCCCTCACGCTGGTCGGGCGTGCCGAACAGGCCATGGAACAAGCGGCGCTCATAGAGCAGGCCCTCTTCGAGGGGGAGTTCCTCGGACCGCATCACCACCTCGCGCGCCAACCGCGTCGCGCGGCGCGAATAGCCGGCGATCTGCTGTGCCGCTTCCATCGCGGTCTCGAGTACCTTGTCGTCTGGCACCACGCGCGCCACGAGTCCTGCGGAAAGCGCTTCAGAAGCGTCCATCATGCGACCGGTCAGATGCATGTCCATCGAACGCGCGCGGCCAATCAGCCGGGTCATCCGCTGGGTGCCGCCAATCCCGGCGATCACCCCAAGCTTGATCTCGGGCTGTCCGAACTTGGCGCCTTCACCGGCAATCGCGAAATCGCACATCATCATCAATTCGCAGCCGCCACCCAGGGCATAGCCGTTCACCGCGGCAATCTTGGGCGTGCGGCAGGCGGCGAAGCGTTTCCACTCGCCAAAGAAGTCGGAATCGTCCATCTCCGCGGCCGTCTTGTTCGCCATCTCGGAGATATCGGCGCCGGCGGCGAAGGCCCGCTCGGCGCCGGTGATCACCATTGCATTGACCTGGCTGTCGGATTCAAGAGCCTCGACGGTCTCCACCATTTCGGCGGCGAGCGCCGAATTCAGCGCATTAAGTTGTTTCGGGCGGTTCAGCCGTACAAGCGCGACGTTCCGGTCCTTGGTCACTTCGATCAGTTGCGGCATTTCCATTTTCCGTTTCAGGTGAGAGCCGACTGGCCCCTAAAGTTTCTCGGTCAGCTCGGGCACGGCGTCGAAGAGGTCGGCGACGAGGCCGTAATCGGCAACCTGGAAAATCGGGGCCTCTTCGTCCTTGTTGATCGCCACGATCACCTTGGAATCCTTCATCCCCGCAAGGTGCTGGATCGCGCCCGAGATGCCGACGGCCACGTAAAGTTCGGGCGCCACCACCTTGCCGGTCTGGCCCACCTGCCAGTCGTTCGGCGCAAAGCCCGAATCCACCGCCGCGCGCGAGGCGCCAACCGCGGCGCCCAGCTTGTCGGCCAGCGCCTCGATGATCGCGAAGTTCTCTTCCGAACCCACGCCGCGCCCGCCCGACACCACGATCTTGGCCGAGGTCAGTTCGGGCCGGTCGCTTTCGGCCAGCTTGTCGGACACCCATTCGGACAGGCCCGGATTATCGCCCGCGCCGATGCTTTCGACCGCGGCCGAACCGCCCGCGCCCGCCGCCTCGAAGGTCGAGGTGCGGAAGGTGATCACCTTCTTGGCGTCCTTCGATTTCACCGTCTGGATCGCGTTGCCCGCATAGACCGGGCGCTCGAACGTATCGGCGTCAACCACGCCCGACACATCGGTCAGCACCATCACGTCCAGCAAGGCCGCCACGCGCGGCAGGATGTTTTTCGCATCCGTCGTCGCGGGGGCCACGATGTGGCTGTAATCGCCCGCCAAAGACACGATCAGCGCCGACACAGGCTCCGCCAGACGGTGGCCGTAAAGCGCGTCCTCGGCCACCAGAACGCGCGCAACGCCCGCGATCCTGGCCGCCTCGGCACCCGCATCCGCCGCCTTCGAGCCAACGGCCAGAACCGTCACATCGCCCAGCTTGCCCGCCGCCGTCACGGCCTTGGCCGTGGCATCCAGCGCCAGCGCGCCGTCGTTGATTTCAGCAAGAAGAAGTACCGCCATCAGACCAGCCCCTTGTCCTTGAGTTTCGCCACAAGCTCGTCCACCGAACCCACCATTTCACCGGCCGACCGCGAGGCCGGTTCGGCGGTTCTCACCACCTCCAGCCGCGGGCTGACATCGACGCCGTAATCGGCGGCGGTCTTCTCCTCCAGCGGTTTCTTCTTGGCTTTCATGATGTTGGGCAAGCTTGCGTAGCGCGGCTCGTTCAGCCGCAGATCGGCGGTGATGATGGCCGGCAGCGTCACCTTCACGGTCTGCAACCCGCCATCGACCTCGCGCGCCACAACCGCCGCATCGCCGTCGATGTCCAGCGTGTTGGCGAAGGTGGCCTGGCTCCAGCCCAGCAGAGCGGCCAGCATCTGGCCGGTCGCATTCATGTCATTGTCGATCGATTGCTTGCCCGCGATCACCAGCCCGGCGCCTTCATCGGCCGCCACTTTGGCAAGGATCTTGGCCACGGCCAAAGGCTCGATGTCCTGATGCACATCCTCGGCCGCGACAACCAGAACGGCCCGGTCCGCACCCATCGCCAAAGCCGTGCGCAGCGTTTCCTGCGCCTGCTTCACACCGATCGAAACCACGATGATTTCCTCGGCCTTGCCCGCCTCTTTCAGACGGATCGCCTCTTCGACGGCAATCTCGTCGAACGGGTTCATCGACATCTTCACATTCGCAAGATCGACACCGCTTCCATCCGCTTTCACACGAACCTTCACGTTGTAATCGATCACGCGTTTGACAGGTACAAGCACCTTCATCGGCGGTCTCCTTCTTTGGGTTTTCCAGCAATGCTGCCATGCCTTCGTGCTGGTCCTCGCTGCCAAACAACGCGTGAAAAACCCTTCGCTCAAACAGGAGACGCTCAGTCAGGCTGGTTTCCTCGGCGCGCGCGACAGCCTCTCGTGTTTGTCGGACGCTCTCTGTCGCGTGAATGTGGTGGTGGTCCTCGGAGGCCTCCGCACGGGGCGTGCGGAGGCTATGTTAGAGGTTGTCTGGGACGTTACTTGCCCAAGATGTCACGCACCTTTTGCACAACGGCCTTGCCGTCAAAGCCCACATCCGCGGCACGAGCGTACCAATCGTCATAGATCGCTGTGACATTCTCGTCGGAAAGAGCCCTGTTCTGCTCTGTTTCCGGCACCTCGACGATCTCGATCCCGGCGTCGATCATTTCTTGGCGGATGGCTTCGGTTTCCTCATTGTAATTTGCAAACCGCTCTTCCTGAAAATTTTTCATGCCTTCAGTGATCTGGACTTGTAGGTCTTCGGGCAGGCTGGCCCAGCTTTCATTGTTCATCACGACGGTCCAGCCGAGGTTGACGCTGAAATCCCAAAGCGAGGCGTATTTAGCGGCATCCTGAACGCCAAGGCTGACCGCAGAGCCATATTCGGCCGACAGGGCATCAATTACGCCGCGCTGCAGCGCGTTGACCATCTCGCCAGCTGGGACTTGGGTCGGTTTTGCACCAACTTGAGTTAGCATGCCGGCGGACTCGTAATTGTGAGTGCGCACCTTGAGGCCTTGGAAATCTTCGAGTTTCACGATAAGCTCATTCGAGAAAACCGGCGCTTCGTACCACAGGCCCTGTGTCAGCGCGTGACCGTTGTAGCGAGTGTCCCAGACTTCGGCGATCAACTCGCCCATATAGGCGTCCAGAACGTTCTTGTACTCCTTTTCATTCGTCAGGAGGCCAGGCAGGTGGCCGATCCCCAGCCGCGGCTCTTCCCCGCTCATATAAACGTGTACGCCGCCGATCATGTCGACGGTGCCGTCTCGCAGCGCGTTGGGGAGCTGGGGCCCAGGGATGAGCGAGTCGTAGATTTCGACTTGAACCCGCCCGTTCGTGGCTTGGTAAATCGCATCGGGCACCTTCGACATGGCGACTCCATATCCAGATTTGCCGACGCCGCCAAGAATCGCCATACGCAGCGTCACTTCCTGTGCGATCGCGCCGCTTGCTGTAATTGCGAAGCAAACAGCTAGTCCCGCGTGAAAAAGTTTCCTCATGATAAATCCTCCCTGTGATCTTGCACTAACGCCGCATCCCGTGAGGCGGCGATGGCGAGACGGAGGTTGCAATGCAATTTATAGAAAGTCAATTGCTATAATTTTTTCACGATGCTAAGCATTGTGGTACTGCATGGCGACCAAGAAACAGCTCTGGGAGGAGAAGCGTATGGGCGAGACAGGGACACACTCTAGCTACGGGTCAAGCGGCATGTCCGTAGAAAAACTTTTTGATGGCGTTGGCAAGCTGGCTGGCCTGCTCGGTGGACTTGGTGTCCTTGCCATCCTCGCTATGAGCAGCTTCGAAATCATTTCGAGATATTTTTTTGGTGAGCCGACCTATTGGTCGGTTGAACTCTCCACCTACGTTTTGATTGCGGTAGCCTATTGCGGGGCAGCATACGCGCATTCGCTTGGGGCGAACGTTAGGGTAACCTTGCTACTGGATTCTCTGCAGCCGCCTGTCCGGCGTACTCTGGAAACGTCGACGGCATGGGGGTCAATCTTATTTGTCCTTGTGGCGTCTGCGCAAACCTACGATTTTATCCTGAAGAACTACTTCAACGGTACCAAATCCTACATCATGCTTGTACCGCAGTGGATTCCTAACCTGTCGATTTTCGTTGGGCTTATTTTACTCGTCCTCGCGATCCTCGGGGAAATCAGAAGGTTAAGTGGCTCCCGACCGGTCTGGAGGGAGCTGGCGGCGCCGATGTTGTTCGCGCTTGCGATCCTTACGATCGTGCTGCTGGGGCCCAATCCGCCAAAGCTTTGGTCGGGTCGGATTGATACCGAGTTGGCAGTGATTCTCGTCTTTTGGATGTTCGCCATCCTGTCGTGGAGCGGTTGGCGCATGTTGCTCGCCACTGCGGCGGTCACCGTACTCCCAGCTGGGTTGTTCTACTTCGGAAACGGCTTGGGGGCATCTTCAACCGCTGCTTTGCTTTTCGCATTGGTCATCGCGAGCTTCTTGATCGGCTATCGGATCGGGTTCGGTCTCGGACTGATTGCGATGCTGTCGCTCTATTTCTTGCTGCCGTTTGCTCTTCCCAGCACGATTGCGGAACGCGCCTTCACAAGTCTTGAGTCCTTTTCGTTGACTTCACTGCCGATGTTCGTGCTGATGGGCGCCTTGCTGGTACGGAGCGGAATAGCGCGAGAACTGTTCGATACACTGCTCAAATGGATGGGACGTCTACCGGGTGGCATAGCTCATGCTGCGATGGGGGCCTGTTCGGTCTTTGCTGCAGTTTCGGGCTCAAGCATCGCGACGGCGGCGACTATCGGCGGCGTTGCCTGCCCGGAAATGATTCGCAACGGGTATTCGCCTCGCCTTGCCTACGGTTCCGTCGCAGCAGGAGGGACGCTCGGCATTCTGATACCTCCCAGCGCGCCCCTGATCATCTACGGCACATTGGCGAGCGTCTCAATTTCCAAGCTTTTCATTGGCGCGATGATACCAGGCCTCGCATTAACCATGCTTTTCATGGGGGTGATTTGGCTCTGGTCGGTAATTGACCGCGAAGCCGTACCCAAAGGAGATCCGGTTCCGCTGGGGGTGAGAATGAATTCTCTGAAGGGGGCGGTCCCGTTCGCGCTGCTAATCGCCTCGGTTCTCGGGTCTCTCTATCTGGGTGTCGTGACGCCAACAGAAGCGGGAGCACTCGGGGCGGTTATGGCTGCGGTGCTATGCCTGTTGCGTGGACTGTTTTCGTTTCGATTGTTTTGGGCTGCCGTTCTGGAGGCGGTAATGGTGACGGGTTTCATCTTGTTGATCGTCTTTGCGGCCTCATTGTTGACATTCATCTTCGACTTCTTGCGGATTTCACAGACGATCTTGGCGGTGTCCACCGATGCAGGGCTGGGGCCTTTCACGGTCTTCTTGATACTCGCGGTCTTTTATATCGTACTGGGAATGTTCCTGGATTCGATCTCGCTGATCACACTGACCCTGCCGGTTGTAATGCCGCTGGTGCTGAGCCTCGGGCTCGACCCGGTGTGGTTCGGAATCGTTTTGGTGTTGCTCGTCGAGATCGGCTTGATTACGCCACCGATCGGGCTGAATCTCTTTGTGCTACAGGGTGTCGGAAAGATATCGCTAAGAGATGTATCCCTAGGCGCCGTTCCATTCGGCACAGTGATGGTGCTTTTCCTCTTCTTGCTTTATTTTGTCCCGAGCTTGGTAACGTGGCTCCCGGAACTTGTAAAATGATGAGAAAAAAAGCACTTTGATGCAATTTATGTTCTTTGGGCGGCCCGGTATGTGCGAGCTCGATAAGGCCGCAGAATTGGTGAGCTTAGCAACAACAGCGCGCGCTCTGAAGGGGCGCGCAGCATTACTAGAAACAGCTCAACAGGAAAAAAGGTTGCCTCGTAAGCATGTCAAATAGATGCCCCCTACCAAATTCAGAAGAAAGCTTCCCCTTGCCAGATCAACTCGAAACGAGTGCAGCTTTCTCTAGTCCCATCAGCGAGATGGATGAGTTGAGACACTCTATCGTGCTATTCATGTTGGCCCATATTGCTGTCGCGGAATCGGCCGACAGAGCACTTGGGCTATTCGACATGCACAGGACGCATCACCGAATTTTGCATCTATGCGCGCAACGCCCGGGCCAGACGGTGGGTGATGTCGTGCGGATTTTGCGACTAACTCCCCAGGCCGTTCAAGCGCCGATGCGGGTTTTGATCAAAAACAATTGGCTTGAACAGAAGCGGTCCGAAACGGACAAGCGAAAGCGGCAGTTGTATCTTACCGAGTTGGGCTGGAGTATGCACAAGAAATTGACGAACGAACAACTAAGATTGCTTTTCGAGGCGCGGCGGCATGTGGGCAAGAAGAATTTCGACGGGTTTCTGTCCACGCTTCGCGCTCTGGCAAGTGACACCGACCTTGCACTGCTTGATTTGACCGAATCAACTGTTCATCCTCCGGTCGCGCCGACGACTTCGAACTAATGTCCGTAAACCAGTTAGCGTAACGGTCATAAATACAGCAATCCACTTGCTTTAGTTTTCCTTCATTGGTAGTTGTTATCTAGAGATAGAAACACTGCCCCCCGTAGCCGCCAGTGTGTGCTCGACACGGCTGCAAGACTGGAAGGATACATCGTGAGACTGATTGATTTTTTTGATGCCAGCGCGGCGAAATCGCCAAAAAAGATAGCTTTTGTACAACCCGACAGCCATCGGATTACCTATGCCGAAGCTAAGGCCCAGTCCGAGCAGATCGCCGCGGCTATTGACGCCTCGGTGCTTGCCGAGGATGCCAAGTGTGCGGTCTTCAGTCCCAATGATGCGCTGGCGTTCATCGCAATGCTCGCGATATTCCGGGCGGGGCGTGTCTGGGTTCCTCTGAATGCGCGGAACACGATTGAAGACAACGCCGCCTTCATGGCGTCGACGCGGGTCGAATGCCTCTTCTTCCACAGTAAATTCGAAGCTGAAGCGCTGAAACTGCACGAGTCTAGTCCGGGGCTTCGTCTCTTGGTCTGTCTGGATGGCGAGACAGATGTTGGACTTTCGCTCTCAGAATTTGCCGCTTCCGGAAGATCTTTGCCCGACATTGCGGAAGATCCGCAGCGAGTCTGTAATATACTCGCGACTGGCGGAACGACAGGGAGGTCCAAGGGGACGGTCTGGACGAACCAGACCTGGGAAACCCTGATTGCGACCTTCTGGTCGAGCGTGCCGCGGTCACAGGCTCCGACTGTGCATCTCTGCGCAGCGCCGATGACGCACGGTGCAGGTATTCTCGCGCTCATGTTGATGCCCGCCGCGGCCACCAACGTACTGTTGGCTAAGCCGGACGCCGCCGCAGTTCTGAAGGCCATCGAGGAGCACAAGGTGACGCATATGTATCTGCCTCCAACGGTCCTTTACTCCATGCTTGCGCATCCGGATCTGAAAAAGACCGATCTGTCGTCGCTGACCTGCTTTGTTATCACGGCCGCTCCCGTCGCGCAGGAAAAACTCAAAGAGGCAATCGAGGCTTTCGGTCCGGTGATCTGCCAAACCTACGGTCAATCTGAAGCGCCCATGATGCTGACTTACCTGTCGCCGGACGACCACATGAAAGGCATGGACGACGCGGACTCTCGGCTACTGCGATCCTGCGGGAAGCCCACCATGTTCAGCCGCGTCGAGATCATGGACGAGAATGGCGCGATTCTGCCTACGGGCGAGACCGGCGAAATCGTTGCGCGAAGCAATTTGGTCATGCTCGGCTACTACGACAATCCTGAAGCGACCGCCGAAGTCTCGCGTTTCGGTTGGCACCACACCGGCGACGTCGGGTACAAGAACGACGAAGGCTATGTCTTTATCGTCGACCGGATGAAGGACATGATCATCACCGGCGGCTTCAACGTGTACACGACCGAGGTGGAGCAGGCTGTTTTGGCGCATCCCGCTGTACAGGACTGCGCCGTGTTCGGTGTGCCGGACGAAAAATGGGGCGAGGCAGTGAAAGCAGTGGTTGAACTGAAGCCCGGTGCCGACGCGACCCCCGAAGCGATCATCGCCTTTCTTCGCCCGATCCTGGGCGGGGTGAAGACGCCCAAGACGGTCGAGGTATGGGACGATCTGCCCCGCAGCCCGGTCGGCAAGGTTCTGAAACGCAAGATCCGCGACAAATACTGGCAGGGTCAGACCCGCGCAGTCTGAGGAGGACAGCATGGACGACGTATACATCATCGGCAGCTATTCCACGGCTTTCGGAAAGTACCCCGACAAGAGCTATCAGGACATCGCCCATGAGGCGGTGATCGGCGCGCTTGGCGATGCCGGGTTGGGCAAGGGGGCGCCGTTCACTCAGGCGTTCTTCGGCAACACCACCATGCATGTTGAAGGTCAGACCATGATCCGAGGACAGGTGGCGATGCTGCCGCTCGTCGATCAGGGCTGGTTGCCGGAACGGATGCCGGTGACCAATGTCGAAGGGGCCTGCGCGACAGGGTCGCTGGCGCTGAACTCGGCTCTCAAGGACATCCTGTCGGGGTACAGCGAACTGACCCTCGCGGTCGGTGCGGAAAAGCTGGTTTATCCGGACGATCCGGGGTCGGGCATGAGAGAGATCGCGGGCGGGCTCGACAATCTCGACCGGGATCGCTGGCATGAGGAATATCGTAAGATCGCCGAGGCGACAGGCGCGCAGTGGGATCCGGCGGGCGGGCGCTCGGTCGCAATGGACACCTACGCGATCCAGGCGGCGCTGCACATGAAGCTATACGGCACGACGCAGGAGCAGATTGCCGCAGCGGCGGCCAAGAACCACAATTACGGTGTGCTGAACCCCAAGGCGCAGTACCGCTTTACGATGACCGTCGATGACGTGTTGAAGGATCGACCTATCAGCGGCCCGCTTACGCGTGCCATGTGCGCACCGATCGGAGACGGCGCGGCTGCGGCGGTACTGTGTTCGGCCGACTACTTGAAGACGCTGCCCGCCGAAGTTCAGGCCCGCGCGATCCGCATTGCGGCGTCCGCGACATCTGGTGGCATGTTCAGGGCTCCCGATGAGCCAAGCCTGACGCGCATCGCGGCCGACCGGGCCTACGAAATGGCTGGAATTGGGCCGCAGGACATAGCCCTTGCCGAGGTGCATGACGCAACATCTTTCTGCGAAGTATATCAAATGGAGATGATGCGCTTCTGTCCAGACGGCGACGGCGGTGCGTTTGTCGCCTCCGGGGCCACGGGGCCGGGAGGTCGGCTTCCAGTGAATACATCGGGCGGGCTGGTGTCTAAGGGGCATCCCATCGCCGCAACCGGTCTCTCAATGACCTACGAGGTGGTGACGCAGCTTCGGGGCGAGGCATGCGAGCGGCAGGTGGATGGCGCGCGCTTCGGGCTCATTGAGAATGGCGGTGGTGTGATCGGCCTTGAGGAAGCGGTCTGCGCGGTGACAATTTTGGAAAGGACAAACTGATGTACGACTGGGGCACA
>JBFXGQ010000047.1:0-14692 GCA_050177915.1 Pseudodonghicola sp.
CGGTAACGACCGGCTGTTCGGCCGGGAGGCGGACGACATCCTGCGCGGCGGCGCCGGGCGCGACCGGCTGGAGGGCGGGCTGGGCGACGACCGGCTCTTTGGCGGGGCGGGCAACGACCGGCTGTCAGCCGGCGGTGCCGCGACCTGGGAGACCGATTTCGCCCGCACTGTCGATGCGCTGTTCGGCGGCGGCGGCAAGGATGTGCTGGTCGGCAACGGCTTTCGCAACCTGCTGCACGGCGGCGCCGGGGCCGACCGGTTGCAAGGCGGTGGCGAGGCCGACCGGCTGTGGGGCGAGGTCGGCGACGACCGGCTGTTCGGCGGCGCTGGCGCCGATCTCCTGTCGGGCGGGCCGGGCGATGACTGGCTGGCCGGCGGGGCCGGCCGCGATCGGCTGACCGGCGGCGCGGGATCGGACCTGTTCGTCTTCGCGCCCGCCGATGGCGCCGGGCGGGACCGGATCACCGATTTCACCTCGGGCCAGGACCGTCTGGACCTGAGCGCGCTTGGCCTTGATCCCGGCGATATCGTGTTGCAGGCCCGGCAGGGCGGTCAGGACACGCTGCTGAGCTTCGGCGACGCCGCACCGCTGAGCCTGCTGCTGGAGGGGGTGGCGCTCGCCGATCTGACGCTGGCGGCGGATCTGATCCTCTGACACCGCGCCCGATGGTCCGCGCGATCACGCCGATGTAACCCGCGCGGGGATGACAACCCCTCCCGCGCATGCCTATGTGAGGGTCATGAGACACCTGTTGTTCAGCCTCAGCATTCCGGCCCTGATCCTGGCCGCTCCGGTGGCGCAGGCCGCCGAGAAGCTGCCATTGTCGGCGATTTCCGCCTATCTGAACGGATTTCGGACCGCGCAGAGCCCCTTCACCCAGATCAACGACGACGGCACGCTGTCGACCGGCACGCTCTATCTGAACCGGCCCGGCAAGGCGCGGTTCCAATACGACCCGCCCGACAGCGCGGCGGTGATCGTCGGCGCCGGCACCGTGGTGATCCACGACCCCAAGTCGAACCAGCCGCCGGAAAGCTATCCGCTGAACCGCACGCCGCTGTCGATCATCCTGGCCGACCGGGTGGATCTGGACCGCGCCAATATGGTGGTGGGCCATGACTTCGACGGCACCGCCACGGTGGTCACCGCGCAGGACCCGGAAAACCCCGATTACGGCAGCATCGACCTGCTGTTCACCGACAACCCGGTCGAGCTGCGCAAATGGGTGATCCACGACGGCAGCGGCGGCCAGACCACGGTGATTCTCGGTGCGCTGGAAACCGGGGTGACGCTGAAGGGCAGCCTGTTCCTGCCCTATGGCGGTTCGGGCCCCGACGGGAAGTGAGCCGCCACACCCCGGCCGCTGGCCGGGGCGTTTTCCCTCAGTAGCAGGCCGCCAGTTGGGCGTTGTACATCTTCGCCCGCTGGTCCACATCGTCGGCCACGCGCAGCAGCCAGCTCTTGTCGCGGTGCGAGCCGCGGGAATAGCCGGTGTGGCCCTCGTGATAGGCCAGATACTGGTTGCGGGTGTCGGTCAGCGAGATCCCGTTGCGTTCGTAGCTGCGGGTCATGTACCAGCCCATGAAATCGCTCGCGTCGCGCATCTTGTCCCGCTTGGCGCGGCGGTTGCCGGTGGCGCGGCGGTATTCGTCCCAAGTCCCGTCGAGCGCCTGGCTGTAGCCATAGGCGCTGGATTGCCGGCCCATCGGAATCACCCCCAGCACATAGCGGAACGGGGTGCGGGCATCGGCGCGGTATTTGCTTTCCTGGTAAATGATCGCCATCTGCACATGCATCGGTACGCCGTACTTGCGCTGGGTGGCGCGAAACGCCCGCTTGTATTCGGGGCGCTGGCTGAGAATGCTGCAGGCGTTGTCCAGATTCCGGGGGGGCGCCTTGTAGCCACCGCCACAAGACGCAAGAATCAGGATCAGCATTAATGCGCTCAGAGGTCTGCTCATCTGCCTCGTGCCTTTTTTTGCGGAATTTTAGCGTATAATTGCCGGGGATGGAATCACATTCGCTGGAGCTGGGCGGCGGCGCGCGGCCCCCACGGCGGGAACCCGCACTGTCATATTCGGTTCCACAGATTGTTTCTGTGAAAACCGATGGCCGGGGTTGGACAAGACAGGCCGATTACGGTTAAGAACGGACGACAGGGGCTGTTATCAATGCTTAAAACGCGTGCGAAATATCATCTGGGTCAGGTTGTTCGCCACAAGAAGCATCCCTTCCGCGGCGTGATTTTCGACGTGGACCCCGAGTTTGCCAATACCGAGGAATGGTATGAGGCGATTCCCGAGGACAGCCGTCCGGTCCGGGACCAGCCGTTCTATCACCTGCTGGCGGAGAACGAGCATACCTATTACGTGGCCTATGTCTCGGAGCAGAACCTGGTCGCCGACTATTCCGGCGAGCCGGTGGATCACCCCGACATCCCCGAGATGTTCGGCCCGTTCCGGGATGGCTCCTACCCCCTTCATTTCCAATTTAATTAAACTGTTAAGGCAAACGCGACGACGTCCGGCGACGCGGCTGGCGCGTCGCGGATTGTCGTTTGCGGCCGGTGTCGGCAGTGCCTGTGACTGGGGGAAGTCCTCGGCGCCATGCATTGGGTGGGGGCTATTACAGCATGGCGCCGAGGGAAGCCTATTGCAGCTACAGCCCCACTATCGCCCTGCAATCGGGCACCAGTTTGATGCGATTGTGGCGGTTTCAGGGCGCCGGCTGGCTGTCCTCGACCTTCGGCGCCAGGGCGAAGACCATCGACAGGGTGTTGCGCTGCGCCCGGCGGTCATAGCGGACCGAACTGGTCAGCGCGTGAATCAGCCCCCAGCCAAAGCCGCCTTCGGGCAGGTCCGCGGTCTCGACCGAAAGGTCGATCTGCTTGGGTTCCGGCAGCTTGTGATCCGGCATCGGGATGCCGTGGTCCGACACCCGCAGCACCAGCCGCGCATCCTCCAGCCGGCCGGTGACGGTGATCGTGCCCTCGCCCTGGCCGCAATAGGCGTGTTCGGTCACGTTGTTCACCGCTTCGGCCAGGGCCAGTTCCACATCGCCGGCGACCCGCTCGGGCAGCTGCAGCCCGCGCAGGCGCGACATCACGGCAGCGATGCCGCCGCGCGTGGCCAGTTCGGTGGCCCGGAATCTGTGCGTGAAACGCTCTGGCATCGCGGTTATCCGCCGTCCCGGCGCAATCTGGGCTGCCGGTTCACCCCTCCAATCCGGCCATAGCATCGTTGAGGGAGGGGAACAGTGTAAAGACCGTATCCATCCGCGTCAGCCGGAACACCTTGTCAACCATCGGGCTCAAGCCGGCCAGATCCAGCCGCCGCCCGTCACCAAGCTGCTTCATCGCAGCCACGATCGCCCCCAATCCGCTCGAGTCGATGAACTTGACCTCGGACAGATCCAGGATCACCCGATCCGGTCCGCCGGTGGTTTCGACACGCATGTCTTCCTTGAACTGGATGGCAACGGCGGCGTCGATCCGCTCGGCATTGACGGTGACGATACGCGCGTCGCCCCATTGCGTGCTGTTCAGGAACATGGCTCTCCTCAGGTGGTAATTCGGGCCGGACAAGGCTAGATGGCAAACGTTACCAATCGGTTTTCCGATACCTGTGGAGGACAGCAGATGAAAGAGGTTGTGATCGCGGGCGCGGCGCGCACGCCGATGGGCGGGTTTCAGGGCATCTACAACGGTGTGCCTGCCGCCGAACTGGGCGGTGCGGCGATCCGCGCGGCCCTGGCCGGCGCCGGCGCCAAGACCGTGGACGAGGTGCTGATGGGCTGCGTGCTGCCCGCCGGCCAGGGCCAGGCGCCGGCGCGTCAGGCCGGGTTCCTCGGCGGTCTGGGGCAGGAGGTGCCGGCCACCACGCTGAACAAGATGTGCGGCTCGGGGATGAAGGCGGCGATGCTGGCCTTCGACCAGATCGCGCTGGGCCAGAACGAGGTGATGATCGCCGGCGGCATGGAGAGCATGTCGAACGCCCCCTACCTGCTGCCGGCGATGCGCGGCGGCGCCCGGCTGGGCCATGGCCAGACCCTCGACCACATGTTCCTCGACGGGCTGGAGGACGCCTATGACAAGGGCCGGCTGATGGGCACCTTCGCCGAGGATTGCGCCGAGGCCTTCCAGTTCACCCGCGAGGCGCAGGACGACTACGCGCTGCAATCGCTGACCAACGCGCTCGAGGCGCAGAGGTCCGGCGCCTTCGACGGCGAGATCGCCGCGGTGACGGTGAAGACCCGCAAGGGCGAGGTCGTCACCGATACCGACGAACAGCCGCAGACCGCCCGCCCCGAGAAGATCCCGACGCTGAAACCCGCCTTCCGCCCCGGCGGCACGGTGACGGCGGCCAATTCCTCCTCGATCTCGGACGGCGCCGCGGCGCTGGTGCTGGCCTCGGCCGAGGCGGCGGCGGCGCGCGGGCTGACCGTGCGGGCGCGCATCCTGGGCCATGCCAGCCACGCCCAGGCACCGGCGCATTTCCCCACCGCGCCGGTGCCGGCGGCACAGAAACTGCTGCAGCGGATCGGCTGGTCCAAGGAGGACGTCGATCTGTGGGAGGTCAACGAGGCCTTCGCCGTGGTGCCGATGGCCTTCATGCGCGAAATGGGTCTGCCGCGCGACCGGGTGAACGTCAACGGCGGCGCCTGTGCGCTGGGCCACCCGATCGGCGCCAGCGGCGCGCGGATCATCGTCACCCTGCTGAACGCGCTGGAGAAGCGCGGGTTGAAACGCGGCGTGGCGGCGATCTGCATCGGCGGCGGCGAAGGCACCGCCATCGCCATCGAGCGCGTCTGACCGCTTTTTCTGGCTGAAAATATCCTCGGGGGTGAGCGGCCCCAGGGGGCCGCGAGGGGGCAGACAGCCCCCTTGCTCCCGCCCGCTGCGATGCGCAGACTGCGCCAGACCAGGGGGGCGCGATGACCAGACTCAAGATTCTTTTTGCCCTGTGGCGCGTGCTGCTGCCCGAGGCCGCGGTGCGCCAGCTCTATCGCGGCCGCCTGCGCGCCATCCGGGACCGGCAGGCCGATCCCAAGGCCCAGGCGGTGCGCGATCTGGTGGCGCTGCTGCGCGATCCGGCTGCGGTGCCGACGGTGGCGGAAAGCCGCGCCCAGCTCGCGCTCTTCGTCGCGAAATTCGACCGCCCCGCTCCGGCGACGATCGACCGGCGGGACATCACCCTGCCTGGGGCCACCGGCCCCCGCGCGGCGCGGGTCTACCTGCCGGCCACGGACGCCGGCGATGCGCCGACGCTTTTCTACCTCCACGGCGGCGGCTGGATTCAGGGCAGCATCGACACCCATGACGCGCTCTGCGGTAAGCTGGCCGACCGGGCGGGGATCCGCGTCATTTCCTACGACTACCGGCTGGCGCCCGAGCATCGCTTTCCCGCCGCCCCCGACGATGTGATCGCCGGCTATCGCGGCCTGATCGACCCGGGCAACGGGCTGGGCATCGACCCGGCGCGGCTGGCGGTGGGCGGCGACAGCGCCGGGGGCAATCTGGCCGCCAGCCTGCTGCACAGCTTGGCTGCCGCCGGCGATCCGATGCCGCGGGCGCAGCTGCTGATCTACCCCGGCATCGACGGGCGGCTGACCTCGCAGTCGATGGCGGATCTGCGCGACGACCCGCTGCTGTCCACGCTGCGGATCGACTGGTATCTCGAACAATATCTGCCGCAGGGGCAGGACCGCTCTGCGCCGCGCGTCTCGCCGCTGTTCTCGCCGCATCTGGCGGGCCAGCCACAGGCGCTGGTGATCGCGGCGGGGCAGGATCCGCTGTGGGACGATGGGCTGAGCTACGCCGGGGCGCTGCGGGCGGCCGGCGTGACAGTGGACGTTCTGCCCTATCCGGGGCAGGTGCATGGCTTCGTCAACCTGACCCGCGTGGTCCCGCAGGGGGACCAGGCGATCACCCGTGCCGCCGACTGGCTGAGAGAGGTTCTGAGCGCATGACCGTGGATTACCGCACCCTGGCGCAGACCGTCGCCGCGCTGACCGAGGGGGAAACCGACCCCGTCGCCCTGATGGCCACCGTGGCTTGCGAGGTGCATCACGCCGACGACCGCTTCGACTGGACCGGGTTCTATCGCGTGGTGGCGTCGGAGCTGCTGAAGATCGGCCCCTATCAGGGCGGCCATGGCTGCCTGACCATCCCGTTCTCGCGCGGCGTCTGCGGTGCCGCGGCACGCACCGGTCAGGTGCAGCTGGTCCCGGATGTCGAGGGTTTCGCCGATCACATCGCCTGTTCCAGCACCACCCGGTCAGAGCTGGTGCTGCCGGTGCGGGACGGGCAGGGCCGGCTGATCGGCGTCTTCGACATCGACAGCGACCGGCCCGATGCCTTCACGCAGGAGGATGCGCAGGCGTTGGCCGCGATCCTGGATCAGGTGTTCGGCCGGCTCTGAGCGCAGCTCAGTCGAAGCGGACCATCCGGTCGATCTGCGGCGCCATGGTGCACCATTCGTCGTCGTCGGTCAGTACCCAGACCGCGTCGGCCTCGGTGGCGTGGACGGTGATCCGCCCGGCCTGGGACGAGATCAGATCGGGGTTCAGCAGGTTCAGAAACAGCGCGAGGGCCTCGGCGGTCAGGCACATGGGCGCATCTCCTTCTCATCGGTTCAGCGACGCAAGCTGTCCTCCCGCAGTTGTGACAAGTTCAGCCTAGCAGGGCGCGCGGTGGCGGGGGTGGGGAAAATGCTGCGATGCAGCAAATAGGGCAGGATTTCTACCCTAGATCGGGCCGGATGCCCAGATTCCGGGCGGGACAGGGACATCGGCAGGCGAGCATGAAAAAACAGGTGAAAATTTCACAGAATCGGCCCAGTGTGAAAAATGTGGCGATTTTTTCATCGCCGTCGCCGTCGCCGTGCCGGGAGTACCGATGATCCACCCGCGACCCGATCTGCCGCCCAGCCTGGGCGCCGACCTGCGCGCGCTGCGCAAGGCGCGCGGCCTCACGCTCGCGGATCTGGCGGCGCGGCTCGGCCGCTCGGTCGGCTGGCTCAGCCAGGTGGAGCGCGACCTGTCGGAACCCGCGATCGCCGATCTGCGCCTGATCGCCACCGCGCTCGGCGTGCAGGTCTCGATGCTCTTTGCCCATGCCGCCCAGCGGGGCGAGGAGGCCGGCTATGTCGTCCGCAAGGGTGCCCGCCGGTCGCTGGGTTCGGGTGCGGCCGGGCTGATCGAGGAACTGCTCTCGCCCGACCTCACCGACGATTTCGAGATGGTGCATTCCACCTTCGCGCCGCACAGCCGTCTGGCCGGGCCGATGACCCGCCCGACGCAGGAGGTCGGCTATCTGATCTCTGGCCGGCTGGATCTGCAGATCGGCGGCCGCGCCTTCACTCTCCATCCCGGCGACAGCTTCCGCATCCGCGGCGAGCCGTTTTGCTGGGTTAACCCCTATGACGAACCGGCGACCGCGATCTGGGTGATCGCGCCGCCGGTCTATTGAGGCCCCCGATGAGTTTTCAGGCCTGGTCCGTCTTCGCGCTGTTCTGGGTGGCCTTCGTCACCACGCCGGGGCCGAATGCGGTCAACTGCATCTCCAACGGCATGTCGCTGGGGTTCCGCCGCGCGCTGGTCGGCGTGCTGGCGATCCTGACCCAGGCCAGCGCGTTTCTGCTGCTGTCGGCGGCGGGGGTGACGGCGCTGATCGCGGCCTCGCCCACCGGCTTCACGCTGGCGAAATTCGCCGGTGCCGGGGTGCTGATCTGGCTGGGGGTGCGCAGCTGGCTGAATGCCGGGCGCCCGGCGCCGACCGAGGTGCGCCCGGCGCGCCACATCTATCTGCACGCGCTGGCCATCGCCACGATCAACCCCAAAAGCGTGGCGGGCTATCTCGCCGCCTTCTCGGCCTTCGTGCAGCCGGGGGTGCCGATCTGGGACCAGATGGCGGTGATCCTGCCCACCGCGCTGACGCTCACCACGCTCAGCTATACCGGCTTCACCGCGCTGGGGGCGCTGATGGGTCGGGCGGCGCTGGGGGCGGTGTTCAACGTCTGGGTGCGCCGGGTGCTGGCCACCTGTTTCATCGTCTACGGCGTGTTGCTGGGCTTCGCCGCCGCGCCCATGCCGGCGGGTTAGGGCGATGCGCCGCCGTTCCATGCTTCCTGAAGGATCAGACCCCATGACCGATCTTCCCACCCGGGCCCGAGTCGTCATCGTTGGCGGCGGCGTCGTCGGCTGTTCCGTCGCCTATCACCTGACCAAGCTGGGCTGGACCGAGGTCGTCCTGCTGGAGCGCAAGCAGCTCACCTCCGGCACCACCTGGCACGCCGCCGGGCTGATCGCCCAGCTGCGCGCCACAGCCAACATGACCCGGCTCGCCAAATACAGCCAGGAGCTCTACGGCGATCTTGAGGGCGAAACCGGCGTCGCCACCGGCTTTCGTCGCGTGGGCTCGATCACCGTGGCGCTGACCGAGGAGCGGCGGGAGGAGCTCTGGCGCCAGGCCGCCATGGCCCGCGCCTTCGGGGTGGAGATCGAGGAGATCGCGCCGCAAGAGGTCGGCGCGCGCTATCCGCATCTGAACCTCGACGGTGTGCTGGGCGGCGTCTTCCTGCCCATGGACGGCCAGGGCGATCCGGCCAATATCGCGCTGGCGCTGGCCAAGGGCGCCCGCCAGCGCGGCGCCCGCATCGCCGAGCGGGTCAAGGTCACCAATATCGCCAGACAGGGCCGCCGCGTCACCGGCGTCGACTGGCTGGGCGAGGACGGCAGCGCGGGTCACATCGCCTGCGACCAGATCGTCAACTGCGCCGGCATGTGGGGGCACGAGGACGGCCGCATGGCCGGCACCAACGTGCCGCTGCAGGCCTGCGAGCATTTCTATCTCGTCACCGAGAATATCCCCGGCCTGACCCAGCTGCCCGTCCTGCGCGTTCCCGACGAATGCGCCTATTACAAGGAGGATGCGGGCAAGATCCTGCTCGGCGCCTTCGAACCCAAGTCGAAACCCTGGGGCATGGCGGGCATCCCCGACAGTTTCGAATTCGACCAGCTGCCCGAGGATTTCGACCATTTCGAACCGATCCTTGCGGCCGCCGTCAACCGGATGCCGATGCTGGCCGAGGCCGGCATTCATACCTTCTTCAACGGTCCGGAAAGCTTCACCCCCGACGACGCCTATCACCTCGGCCTGGCGCCGGAGAAGGACAATGTCTGGGTCGCCGCCGGCTTCAACTCGGTGGGCATCCAGTCGGCGGGCGGCGCCGGCATGGCACTGGCGCAATGGATGGACGGGGGCGAGAGGCCCTTTGACCTCGGCGATGTGGATATCACCCGGATGCAGCCATTCCAGGGCAACAAACGCTACCTCCTCGAACGCGCCACCGAAACGCTGGGCCTGCTCTACGCCGATCACTTCCCCTACCGGCAGAAGGCAACCGCGCGCGGCGTCCGCCGGTCGCCGGTCCACGCCCAGCTGGCCGAACGCGGCGCCGTCTTCGGTGAACTGGCGGGGTGGGAGCGGCCCAATTGGTTCGCTCGCCCCGGCCAGACGCCGGAATACGCCTACTCCTGGAAACGGCAGAATTTCTTCGACAACGTGGCCGAAGAACTCGCCGCCGTGCGCAGCAATATCGGCCTCTACGACATGTCCTCCTTCGGCAAGCTGCGGGTCGAGGGGCCCGAGGCCGAAGCCTTCCTCAACCACATCTGCGGCGCCCAGATGTCGGTGCCCGTGGGCAAGATCGTCTATACTCAGTTCCTCAACGCCAAGGGCGGGATCGAGGCCGATGTGACCGTCACCCGCCTGTCCGAGACCGCCTATCTGATCATCACCCCCGCCGACACGCGGCTCGCGGACGAGACCTGGCTGCGCCGCCACCTGGGCGAGTACCGCGCGGTGATCACCGATGTGACGCCGGCCGAAGGCGTGCTGGCGGTGATGGGTCCGAACGCGCGGGCGCTGATGCAGGCGATCTCTCCCGACGACTTCTCCAACGCGGCCAACCCCTTCGGCACCGCGCAACGGATCGAACTGGGCCTCGGCCTCGCCCGCGCGCACCGGGTGTCTTACGTGGGCGAGCTGGGGTGGGAGATCTACGTCTCCGCCGACATGGCCGCCCATGCCTTCGAGACGATCTGGCAGGCGGGCGAGGGGCTGGGCCTGAAGCTCTGCGGCATGCATATGATGGACTGCGCCCGTATCGAAAAGGCCTTCCGCCATTTCGGCCATGATATCACCTGCGAGGATCACGTGCTCGAGGCCGGCCTCGGCTTTGCCGTCAAGACCGACAAGCCCGCGTTCATCGGTCGCGACGCGGTGCTGCGCAAGAAGGACGCGGGCCTCGACAAACGGCTGCTGCAATTCCGCCTGACCGATCCGGAGCCGCTCTTGTATCACAACGAACCGATCCTGCGAGACGGGGAAATCATCGGCTTCCTCAGCTCCGGCGCCTACGGCCATCACCTGGGCGGCGCCATCGGCATGGGCTACGTCCCCTGCGCGGGCGAGACGGCGCAACAGCTCCTCGCCTCGCGCTACGAGATCGACGTCGCCGGCACCCGCGTGCGCGCCGAGGCCTCGCTCAAACCGATGTACGACCCGAAATCGGAACGGGTGCGCGCCTGACCCGGCGCGCCCCGGTCCGCGTCTTTTTCTGGCCCAAAATATCCCCGCCGGAGGCCGCGCCCCGCAGGGGCGCCCCCCAGCCGGCACGGGTGGGCCGCCAGCACCGCCGCGACCCCATTGCGCCCTCCCGGTCGCTCGCCTAAAGCGGTGGCGAAGAGGAGCCCCGCGATGGCATCGCAGACCGTCACCGAACCGCCCGCCTCCGGCGACAGCCCGCAGGGCCTGGCCTTCGCCGTCTCGGCCTATCTGATGTGGGGTATCCTGCCGCTCTACATGAAGCTGCTGGCCCATATCTCTCCGGTCGAGGTGGTGGCGCATCGGATCATCTGGTCGGTGCCGGTGGCCGGCGCCCTGCTGATCGCGCTGCGGCGCACCGGCGATCTGCGCCGGTCGTTCAGCCATCCCAAGACGCTGGCGCAGGGCTGCCTGACCGCCGGGCTGATCACCATCAACTGGGGCATCTACATCTGGGCGATCAACTCCGGCCATGCGCTGGAGGCGGCGCTGGGCTATTACATCAACCCGCTGTTCAGTGTCTTCCTCGGCGCCGTACTGCTGCGCGAAAGGCTGAGCCGGCCGCAGATCGCCGCCATCGCCCTGGCGGCGCTGGCGGTGGCGATCCTGACCATCGACACCGGCCGGGTGCCCTGGCTGGCGCTCAGCCTGACGCTCAGCTGGGGGTTCTACGCCTTTTTCAAGAAATCCCTGCCGATCGGCCCCAATCAGGGCTTTCTGATGGAGGTGCTGATCCTGCTGCTGCCGGCGCTGGGCTATGTCGCCTATCTGACCGCTACCGGCACCGGGCATTTCGGCGGGATGGGCTGGGACACCGCGCTGCTGCTGGGCTGCGGGCCGATCACCGCGATCCCGCTGATCGTCTATGCCAATGGCGCCAAGCTGCTGCGGCTCTCCACCATCGGCATCCTGCAGTACATCACGCCGACGATGATCTTCCTCGCCGCCGTCTTCCTGTTCGGCGAGCCGATGGGGCATGCCCGCATGGTGGCCTTTCCGCTGATCTGGGCGGCGCTGGCGATCTACACCGGCGCCACGCTCAGCCAGGCCCGGCGGCGCCGGGCCTGAGGGCCGCTCAGGACAGCGCCTTGCGGTATTCGGCAAACCGCGGGTCGGTCTTGACCCGCGCGTTCATCGCCTCGCGCAGCGCCCCCACCGTCTTCAACGGCCGCATCACCACTTCGAACAGCGCGATCAGCCCGTCGTCGTCCAGCGTGATCAGATCGACGCCCACCGCATCCAGCCCTTCGACCTTGCACTGGAACTCCAGCGCCCAGTCGCGGCCCGCGCCCATCACCCGGCGATAGCGGAAATCGGTGAACACCTGGCCGACATGGCCCAGCACCGCCGCCACCGGCGCGCGCCCGGTCCAGGTGGCCCAGTAGGTCGGCGGCAGGAAGCGGACGTCCTCGGCCAGCACTTCCGCGAACTTGTCGTGATCGCCCGAGGCGATGATCTCCAGCGCGCGGGCGATGGTCGGGTGCATGTCGGGGTGCAGTTGCGATGTCATGGGGGCTCCTCTCCTCCGGTGGGCCTCAGCCTGACGGCGCCGGGACGGCGCGGCAAGCTTGACGTCAGGGCGGGTTGCGTTACCACCCGGGGGCATGAGCGATTACGATCCCCCCACCGATCCGCTGGAGATCCTCTATGAGGATGCCCAGCTCATTGCCGTCAACAAACCCGCCGGGCTCCTGTCGGTGCCGGGGCGGGGGGAGCATCTGGCCGATTGCCTGCTGAGCCGGGTGCAGGCCGCCTTTCCCGACGCGCTGTTGGTGCACCGGCTGGACCGCGACACCTCGGGCGTGATCGTCTTCGCGCTGACGCCGCATGCGCAGCGCACCCTGTCGATGCAGTTCGAGACGCGGGTGGCGAAGAAGACCTATGTCGCGCGGGTCTGGGGCCGGCTGGAGCCGAAGGAGGGCACCGTCGATCTGCCGCTGACCGTCGACTGGCCGAACCGGCCGCGGCAGATGGTCTGCCACGACACCGGCCGGCCGGCGGTGACCGACTGGAAGGTGGTGAAATACGCCGAGGACGAGACCCGCGTGCGGCTGTTTCCCCGGACCGGGCGCAGCCATCAGTTGCGGGTGCATATGCTGGCGCTGGGTCACCCGATCCTGGGCGATCCGCTCTATGCGACGGGGCCGGCGCGCGACTTTCCCCGGCTGATGCTGCATTCCGAGGAGTTGCGCATCAAGAACCCCGAGGGCGGCGTGTCGCTGAAGATCCGGGCCAAGGTGCCGTTCTGAGTCTGGACGCGCCTTGCGGCGCGTGCCTTCGGCGAGAGTATTTGGAGCGAGAAGAAGGGCGGGGGTTTCAGACCTCGATCCGCAGCCAATCGGCGGGCAGGATGTCGGGGTTGCTGAGCTTCGGGTTGCCGAACCACTTGGCCGGGCCGGCGACGCGCTTGTCGGCGTGAGCGTTCAGCCAGGCCGCCCACCAGGAAAACGACGAATTGCCGATGATGTTGTGCCGGCAGAGCGACATCAGCCGCATATCCTCGAAATCCGTCTCCGGCCCGTTGAAATCGACCACCACCTTTTCCACCGGCAGCGGCAGGTTGGCCTTGGCCCAATCGGGATCGTCGGAGAAGACATAGACCGTGGGCCTGCTCTCCAGCCCCGCCAGCACCCGCGCCAGCGCCGCGTCGTAATAGGCCTGATCGCAGAGCGCATGCGCCCCCAGCGTCAGGTAATCGCCGCGCCGCACGTGCAGCGAGATGGCGAGGCTTTCGCCGATCCGCGCAGCCATCTCGGCATTCTGGGCAGTGCTGAAGGCGGGGAAGGCGAAGTCGCGGCGGATGGTGTCGGCGATGGCGGCGAAATAGCGCGCGCTTTGCCAGTAGCCGTGCAGATAGCTGTCGTCGCCGCAGCTGGCGAAGCCGGGGTTGTAGCCCAGCCCGCGTTCGCGCCGGAACCGCGGGCGGCGTCCGAAGGCGCGCCACAGCGCATAGGCCAGCGGGCGGTCGTGGCGGTCGGGCGGCAGCTGGGCGGGGGTGGCCAGCGGCAGGTCGAACACCCGGGTCAGCACCCCTTCGCCGCGACGGATCACCCCGCGCGAATCGAGCGCCAGCGGCACCCCCAGCCTTGCGGCCAGCGCGCGCCCGGCGGCATATTGGAACATCTGGTTGCCGAGGCGGCCGTGCAGGCGGGTGAGGATCATCGGGCGGTTCTCGCAGGTTTTGCCTTGTCTTAGGGGCTATCGGGCCACATGGCCAGCGGCGCTGCATCGCCGGGGGCTTGACCGGCGGGGCGTTGCGGGCGTAAGGGGGCGCCCAGGTTCCGGGGTCCCTGCCGTTCGCAAGCGTCACGCTGTGGTGAAACCCGGGTTTTGCTTCCTGCCCCTTTCCGAGGCATGCGAGCGATGGCAATGCGAGCGCCCATCTGTCCCAGCGTCATGCCGCACCGGACAAGAGGTTCAGGATGACCGTATCCGAAGACAATGCCAAGATCGCCGGGTTCAAGGCCCAGGCGAAGGCCCTGCGCGCCAAGCTGGCCGGACAGGGCACCGAGATCAGCCATTCCCAGGCGCTGGAGCTGGTGGCGCATCAGCACGGCGCGCGCGACTGGAACACGCTCAGGGCGCTGGCCGCCCGACCCGGCAATGCGCGGCCGCTGGCGGTGGGCGACCGGGTGACCGGCAGCTATCTGGGCCAGCCTTTCACCGGCTATGTCCACGGGCTGAGCCATTCGCCCTATGCGCCGCACATGCGCATCACCCTGCATTTCGACGAGCCTGTGGATGTGGTGAAGTTCGACAGCTTCTCAGCCTTCCGCCAGCGGGTCACCTCCACCATCGACGCGGACGGCTGTTCGCCGCAGAAGACCTCGGACGGGGTGCCGCAGATGATCGTCGTGGCGGCGGGGCTGTGAGCGGGCAAGCGGCCCCGGTCGCCGGCGGGCCCAGAGGCGCAGGCCGGCGCAGGTGGGCGCAGAGGCGCAGGAAAAAGAAAACCGCCCCGGAGGGCGGTTTTCCGATCTGACGCGGGTCCGGGGTTTATTCCGGGGTCCAGCCGCTGACGGCCTTCACTTCCATGAAATCCTCGATCCCGAAGATGCCGCCTTCGCGGCCGTTGCCGGATTTCT
>JBFXGQ010000048.1:0-14521 GCA_050177915.1 Pseudodonghicola sp.
AAAGTGTGCCGTCTCGCCGATGCAGATGGCAGCTATTTCGCGGATTCCAACCACCTCGGCACGCTGGGTTTGGAAAAAGTGCGCGGCGCCTTCGGTGGCATTGTCGCATTCGCGCAGCCCGGTAGAAGAGCTTTGACCGTGGTGACGTCAGGCGTGGCAGATCAGGAACGCGCAGTGCAGACACACATGTCGTCTTAGCCCGACCGGTTGCCAGGTCATCTTGCTGCAACCTCTCGTGTCAAACGCTGCAAAATCTCGTGGCACGCAACACAAGCTGCAAATCAGTAGGTGGGCCTTTTGGCGGACAAGCTGGGAGCACCACCAATTTTTTGAATGGTTTCAAGGGAAGTGGCGGACAGTGAGGGATTCGAACCCTCGAGACGGTTTCCCGCCTACACACTTTCCAGGCGTGCGCCTTCGACCACTCGGCCAACTGTCCGTGCCGCGGATATGTGCCGGATCGGCGCTGGCAATGCAAGGCGCAAAATCGTCCTTTCGAGGGTCAAAATGCAGATAGATGCGACGGTTGCGCTGGCCGGTCCTGCCGATCCGGCCGGATCGCCGGATCGCCGGTCCGGCGCCGCCGGCCGGATCGATGCGGGCGTCGGGCGGCGGACCCGCCGGGGCGGATCGCGGCAACGGGATGCGGCGCGTCCCCGCAGGGCGCTGCCGGTCGCAGCGTCCGGACCTCTCCGGGACGGGCGCCAATGCCTGGCTCCGGCTCCCGCACGATCAGCGGCCTCAACGGGGCTCTCCTGCCGGCTGCCGGACCCGGCCGCCGGGGCTCAGACCTCGTCGCCCTGCCCCGCGGCGCCATCCGGATCGGCCTGCACGCTGCCCGCCTGCCGCTCGGTCGCCCCGGCCGCGGCGGCGCCGTCTTCGGGATCTGCGCTGTCGTCGGCCTCGTCCCGGACGGGATCGGCACAGGCCTGACGCAGCGCCTCGGGGTTGCGCAGCCAGATGTCGCGCTGCGCGAAGGGGATCTCGATCCCCTCCTCGGCAAAGCGCTTGGCGATCTCGTGGTTCATGTCGGATTTCACCGACAGCACCCAGTTCACATCGCGCAGGATGGCGCGGATCTCGAAATCCAGCGAATCCGCGCCGAAACCCTGAAACACCACGGTCGGCGCCGGATTGGCCAGCACCATCGGGTGGCTGTTGGCGATGTCGCGCAGGATCGCATCGACGCGGCGGGTATCGGTGCCATAGGCCACGCCGACCGGCACGATCACCCGCCCCACGGTATTGCCGCGGGTGTAATTGGTGACCAGCCCGCTGACCAGATCGGCATTGGGCACGATCACGTCGGAGCGGTCGAAGGTCTCGATCCGGGTCGAGCGCACCGAGATATCGCGGACATAGCCCATCTGGCCGTTGACCTCGATCCAGTCGCCTTCCGAGATCGGCCGTTCGATCAGCAGGATGATGCCCGAGACGAAGTTCGACACGATGTTCTGCAGCCCGAAGCCGATGCCGACCGACAGCGCCCCGGCGACGATGGCGAGCGAGCTGAGGTCGATCCCCGCAGTGGTGATGGCGATCAGCGCCGAGGCGATGATGCCGACGTAGCCGACGCCGCTGACCACCGCGTTCTGGCCGCCGGGGTCCAGCCGGGTGCGCGGCAGCAGGCTGCCCTTCAACGCCCCGCGCAGCGCCTGCGTCGCGGCGTAGCCGATGCCGAAGACCACGGCGAAGGTCAGGAAGCTGCTGGGCGAGATCCGCGCGCCGCCGATGGTGAAGCCTTCGAGGAAGCGGGTCCAGAGCTCGGTCAGATCGGCGACCCGGGCGCCCCAGATCAGTGCCAGAACCGGCAGCGCGGCCAGCGACAGCACGAAGCCCGCCAGCGCCGGGAAGATCGATTCGTCCGCCGCCGCCCCCTTGCCCGAGATCCAGGCGTAGAGATCGCTGACGAAGCGTTGCAGCACCAGCACGATGCCGAACACCGCCAGCGTCAGGATCGACGGAAAGATGATCGCCTCGGCCAGGGTCTGATAGCCGGCGGCGGCCATCAGCGGCCCGGCCAGGGCGGCGATCAGCAGCAGCAGCCTCAGCGCCGGCGCCATCCGCCGCACCCCGCCCGGGGTGATGTCGCCCTGCGCCCCGTCGGCATCGCCCAGCGTCAGCCGCCTCAGCCGCATCAGCATCGCCGCGGCCAGCAGGATGATCGGGAACACCATCACCGCGCGGGTGGTGGCGCCGATGTTCTGCACGCTCTGCAACAGATCGACCGACCACAGCAGCACCAGCAGCAGCGCCGCGATCACCATATTGCGCCGCATCGCCGCCCGGGCCGGGGCCGGCAGCGGAATCAACGCGTCCTGATCGCGGCGGGAATACAGCCGGTCGCCCAGCCACATGAAGCCGAAGATGGTGATGCCCCAGACCGGCACCAGGTTCATCAGCATGGCGCCGCGCAGCCCCACCGCCTCGGAGGCGTTGACCGCGCGGGTCAGCAGGAACAGCCCGACCTGCGGCAGCGCGATCCGCCCCAGCGAGACGACGAAGCCCCAGGCGTCGTGGCCGCGCCCGCCCAGCCGGCTGAGGCTGTTGCCGGCGCGCCCGGCCCAGCGTCTGCCGCGGGTCAGCAGCACCAGCCCGGCCAGAGTCAGCGCCAGGATCAGAGGCAGGTTGCGGCGGATCCGGTTCAGATCCTGCGCCGCCCGCCAGCTGTTGACGGTCTCGTTGCCCAGATCGCGCAGGAATTCGTTGAGCTGGGTCAGCGCGATGGTCCATTCCGCCGGGTTCAGCGGGGTCTTGCCGCGCGACAGCAGCTCATGCGCCTGCCGTTCGCGGATGATGCGGTCGAGCTCGCCGATCAGGCCGTCGGCCCGGCTATAGGCCTCCTGCGCCACCACCGCCGGCACCCGCAGGGTGGCGAGCTGCGCGTTCAGCGACCGGCGCAGCACCGCGATATCCTCGGATTCCGTCTGGCCTTCGGCCGGCGCCTCTCCCAGCGCCGCCAGCTGCGCCTGCAGCGTGGCGATGCGGGCCGAGTTGCGGTCGCCCGCGGTCAGAAAGGTCTGGCGATAGGCCACCAGCTCGCTGCGCAGCTCCTCCATCGCGGCGTTGGAGGCGCGGTCGGCGTCGATCGCCGCCTCGGCCCGCCGCGCGGTGTCGAGCCAGCCGTTGTAATAGGTCGCCTGCTCCGGCGTCAGCACCCGGCTGATCACATCGCTGGCGGTCAGCGCACTGTCTGCGCCGCTGCCGGCCTCGGCCGCACCGGTGGTGGCGGGGGTGGCCGTCTCGGCCGGCGCGGGCTGGGTCGCGCCCTGGCCCTGCGCCCACAGGGGCACCGGCGTCAGCGCGATCGCCGTCGCCAGCGCCAGAAGCCCGACCGCCAGCCGCAGCGGGGACAGCCGCGCGCGCGCGCCCATCACACGTCTTCGAACACGCCGGGGATGCTGGCCGGGGCCGCGGTCATCCAATCCGGCACCGGCAGGTCTTTCCCCCGCAGGAAGTCGGGATTGAACAGCTTGGACTGATAGCGGGTGCCGTAATCGCACAGCACGGTGACGATGGTGTGGCCCGGCCCCATCTCGCGCGCCATGCGCACCGCGCCGGCCACGTTGATGGCCGAGGACCCGCCCAGCACCAGCCCCTCCTCGCGCAGCAGGTCGAAGACGTAAGGCAGCGCCTCGTCATCCGGGATCAGATAGGAGTAATCCGGGCGGAAGTCCTTGAGGTTCTCGGTGATCCGCACCTGGCCGATCCCCTCGCAGATCGACCCGCCGTCGCTGATCTTCAGCTCGCCGGTGGTGTAATAGGCATAGAGCGCGGCACCCAGCGGATCGGCCAGGCCGATCTTGACACCCTTGGGCTGCAGCGCCTCGGCGATGCCGGCGAGCGTGCCGCCCGAGCCCACCGCGCAGATGAAGCCGTCGACCTTGCCGTCGGTCTGCTCCAGATCTCCGGGCCGGTGGTCTCGACATGCGCCTGCTTGTTGGCCACGTTGTCGAACTGATTGGCCCAGATCGCGCCGTTCGGTTCGGTCTTGGCCAGCTCCCTGGCCAGCCGTTCGGAATAGCGCACGAAGTTGTTGGGGTTGCGATAGGGTGCGGCGGGCACCTGCACCAGCTCGGCGCCGGCCAGCCGCAGCATGTCCTTCTTTTCCTGGCTCTGGGTCTCGGGGATCACGATCACCGTCCTGAACCCCATCGAGGCGCCGACCAGTGCCAGCCCGATGCCGGTGTTGCCGGCGGTGCCCTCGACGATGGTGCCGCCGGGCTTCAGCTGTCCCTTGGCCACCGCATCGCGGATGATATAGAGCGCGGCGCGATCCTTGACCGACTGGCCGGGGTTCATGAACTCCGCCTTGCCCAGAATCTCGCAACCGGTCTCGTCACTGACCTTGTTCAGCCGGACCAGCGGTGTATTCCCAATGGCCTCGGCCAGATCCCGTGCGACGCGCATCCTGTCCTCCATCAACTGGCTTGCCGGTCTGATGTAACCCCGCCCCCGGGCAAGCTCAAGCACAGGCTGGGCACGCCGGCGAAAACCGGGACGCTGTTCCGGCGGCGAATTGCCCGGCCAAACAATATCGTAGCGGCCGGCCGCCGGGCGGAACCGTGGCCTGCGCCCGCTCAGCCGCGCAGCCGGTCGCGATGCCGTGCCAGCCACAGCGCGGTGATCAACAGCGGCATGTCGCGATAGCTGTGGCGCTCCACCCCGTCCATCAGCGCCTCGAAACTCAGCACCTGGCTGCGGATATCCTCGCCCTCCGAGGCCAGCCCGCCAATCCCCTCGGCCCCCGCCAGATCGGCGAGGCCGACATAGAGATGCACGTATTCGCTGGAGGAGCCCGAGCTGGAATAGGCCTCGCCCACCTTCTCCAGCCGCCGCAGCGTCAGGCCGGCCTCCTCCATCGTCTCGCGGTGGGCGGCCTGATCCGGCGTCTCGCCCGGGTCGATCAGCCCCGCCACCGGCTCCCACAGCCAGGGCGCCGGATCGCCGGAGAGATAGAGCGGCGCACGGAACTGCTCGACCAGCAGCACCGCGTCCAGCACCGGGTCGTAGGGCAGCACCACCGCCGCCGCCCCGGTCATCAGGGCAGACCGCTCCAGCTCCGGGCTCATGCTGCCGTCATGGCGGCGGAATTGCAGCCGCGCCTCTTCCATGCCGTAGAAATCCACATAGGCGAAGCGGTGATCGACCAGCCGCACATCGCGCGACAGGTCGTGGACGGGATCGGCGGGACGTGCCTGCATCGCCACCCGGGCCGCGGCGCGCAGCAGCATCGGGCCATAGCGGCGCGCCAGCTCCGCCGGGGTGATGCGGCCGTAATAGGCCATCGCCTCGACCGCCGCGCGGCAGCTGATCGCGCCCCAGCGCGCCGCCCAATCCGCCAGCTGCCAGGGGGCGCCGGCCTCATGCGCGGCGGCCTGCGGCCCCCACATCCGGGCCTGCACCACGCCGCCCTCGGCGGTCGCCACCGCGACCGGGCGCAGCGCATAGCCGAAGCCGCTCTCGTAATAGTCGAGGCGGGCAACATCCTCGGCACTGGCGCCGCGCAGCAGGAGCCCCGGCGCCGCGGCTCCGGCCGCAGGCTGGATCGTCGGCCAGCTGTCGCCGGCGATGACATGCACCGCGTGATCGGCCAACCGGGCCGCGGCCAGTTGCCCGGCGCCCACGGCGCGGCCCAACACAATCTCCAGCAGCGGCAGATGCCGCAGGCTGCCGTAGAAAAACAGATCTGTCACGGAAAGAACTATCCTTGTATATCAGTCTCTTATCGCCACATCTTCGCAGCGGCCCGGGTCGTCATGCCGGCCAGGACACCGCCCGCCAGCAGCGTCGCCACGATCTCGGGCGCCCAGAGCGCCACGGCGTAGTTGGCGGCATTCTCGAAGATCGCATAGATCGCCTCGACGGGGTTGTGATAGCGCCGGTTCAGCGCCAGGCGGAACATCTCGTTGGCGCCCTGCACCACCAGCGCCCAGAACACCAGCACCGCCACCCCGGTGATGCCGTTGTTCAGCGTGGCGACCAGGCCGCGATGCGCCCGGTGCCCCATCACCACCCAGCCCACCACCAGCCCGAGCCCGATGTTGACGAAGACGAAGGCGCCGAAATCGGCGATCTCGGTCATCCGCCGCATCACCTGCAGCGACACCGCCCAGGCGACGAGCGCCAGGCTGATCGCGGCGACAAGGCGGGCGGCGGTGGGCATCGGGCTCTCTCTCCGGTCTCTGCGCGAAGGGCTCTGCCCAGCGTTGCGCCCTCGGGCGGCGTTGCGCAAGGGGGCACGCCGTCGCGCGCGCCGCCGCATGGCATCGCGGTCACGCCCAGCTGCGCGCCCGATAGGCCGCCAGCGCCGCCTGCCGGCCGGCCTCGGCGCTGACCAGCGGCGCCGGATAGGGATCGCTGGCCGCCATCCGCCAGCGCGGCGGGATGGCGCGGAAATACTCCAGCGCGCCCTGCGGCGGGTTGCGCTGCCCCTCGGCGATCCAGCCGCGGCGATAGGTGCCGTCGGGGTCGAAGCGCTTGGCCTGGGTGTCGGGGTTGAACACCCGGAAATAGGGCGCCGCATCGGGGCCGCAGCCGGCGCTCCATTGCCAGCCCATGGCATTGCTGGCGGGGTCCCAGTCGGTCAGGCAATCGGCGAACCAGTCCATGCCGATGCGCCAATGCACCATCAGGTGCTTGGTCAGGTAGCTGGCGACGATCATCCGGCCGCGGTTGTGCATCCGCCCGGTGACATAAAGCTCGCGCATCGCCGCATCGACGAAGGGCACCCCGGTGCGGCCGCGCTGCCAGGCGATGACATGCGGGTGCTGCGGATCGGTGTTCCAGGGAAAGCCGTCCCATTCGGACCGCCAGTTGCCGGTCAGGATCTGCGGGGTGTGGAACATCAGGTGATAGGCGAATTCACGCCAGACCAGTTCCTTGAGAAAGGTCTCGGCCCCTGCGGCCCCCGCCGCGCCCTGATCGCGCACCCGCAAGCCCGCATACCAGCAGCGGTGCGGCGCGATCTCCCCCAGTGCGAGGTGCTCCGACAGGCCCGAGGTGCCCGCGACCGCGGGGAAATCCCGCCGGTCGTGATAATCGGCGATGCCGCCGGCGACAAAGCGGTCGAGCCGCTCCAGCGCCGCCGCCTCGCCCGCGCGGGTATGCGCCGCCACCACCGCCGCGCCGCGCCGCATCGCCGCCCCCAGCGCCCAGTCCGCCAGCCGGTCGCCGGCCGGCCAGCTCTCGGGCGCGGCAAGACGGTCGGGGGGCGGCAACAGCGGATCCACCGCCCGGCCCCGCAGCGCCTTCCAATAGGGGGTGAACACCCGGTAGAAGCCGCCGGTGCCGGTCGCGACCGTCCAGGGTTCGAACAGCAGATGTCCGGGGAAGGAGCGCGCGTCGATCCCCTGCGCCTTGAGCGCGGTCTTGATCCCGGCATCCCGCGCCCGCGCCGCCGGATCGTAGGCCCGGGTCCAGTGCACCGCACCGGCGCCGGTCTCGGTCCGCAGCGCCTGCAGCACCTGCAAAGCCGGGCCGCGCCGCAGGATCAGCCGGCTGCCGATCCGCTCCAGCGCCGCGGCAAAGACCTCCAGCCCCTGCCCCAGCCGCCATTTCGCCGCCGCCCCCAGCGCCTGCATCTGATCGTCGAGGATGAAGACCGGGATCACCGGCCGGCCGCCGGCGCAGGCCGCCGCCAATGCGGGGTGATCCGCCAGCCGCAGATCGCGCCGCAGCCAGAGGATCACCGGTGCGCTCTCAGTGCTCATCACCACCCCTCGCTCAGTCCGCAGCGGATCTGTCGGGAGTATAGGCGACGACCGCCGCCGGTCACAGAACCTTGTCGAGCGCGTCGAGCAGCTGGTCGATCTCTTCCCGCCGGGTGTAATGGGTGAAGCTCAGCCGCAGCACGCCCTGATCGGGATCGACCCCCAGCGCGCTCAGCGCCCGCACGGCGTAGAAATCGCCGCCCCCCGCCATGATGCCGTGTTTCGCCAGCTCCGCCGCCACCGGCAGCGCCGGACGGTTCAGCGCCAGCGCCACCGTGGGCGCGCGCCCCGCGGCCTGCGACGGCCCCAGCAGACGCAGGTCGTTGCGATCCTTCACCGCGTCCAACAGCGGCTGCAGCAGCTCCGCCTCATGCGCATGCACCAGCCCGTTGACGAAGGCCGCCCGCGCCGTGGCGCCCTCGGCCGGGCCGCCGTGATGGTCGCAGAGCAGGTCGTAGTAATCGGCCATCCCGGCGCTCGCCGCCACCTGGGCGTGATCCGGCCCCGCGGGCGTGAAGCGTTTGTAGAGCGTGCCGGCGTTGAAATAATGCCCCTGGTTCGGCAGCAGTTCCCCCAGCGCGCGGCGGATCACCATGATGCCCTGATGCGGCCCGTAGGTCTTGTAGGCCGAGAACAGGTAGATATCCGGCCCCATGCTGCCCACATCCGGGAAGCCGTGCGGCGCATAGGAGACCCCGTCGACGCAGACGAAGGCGCCGGCGGCATGGGCCATCGCCGTGATCTCGATCACCGGGTTGATCTCGCCCACCACGTTGGAGCAATGCGGGAAGCAGACCAGCCGCACGCTCTCGTCCAAGAGCGGCGCCAGCTTCTCGGGGTCGAGATGGCCGGTCACCGGGTCGATCTTCCACTCCCGCACCTCGATTCCAGCCTCGGCCAGCCGCCGCCAGACGCCGGTATTGGCCTCGTGGTCCTGATCGGTCACCACGATCGCCTCGCCCGGTTTCAGCCACTGGCGGAAGGCCTGCGCCAGCACATAGGTGTTCTGGCTGGTCGAGGGGCCGAAGCTCAGCTCGTCGGTCTCCACGCCCAGGATCGCGGCCATGCGCGCGCGGGCCTCGTCCATCTCTTCGCCCGCCAGCCGGCTGGCCGCGTAGGGCGCATAGGGCTGGACCTTGCGCTGGGTGTAATAGCGCGTCAGCCGCGCGATCACCGGGCGGCAGGTATAGGAGCCGCCGGCATTCTCGAAAAACGCCTGCCCCTGCAGCGAGGGTTCGGAAAAGGCGGGGAATTGCGCCCGCACGAAATCGATATCCAGCTTCATTCCGGACCTCCTGAATTTTGCCGCACTGAAATGCAAAAGACCCCGGGGCGCAAGCACCCCGGGGTCGCTTTGTCGCCGCGGTTCCGCTCGGTTATCCCTGCTCGGCCCGCAGCCCGCGCCAGATCGCCCAGCACATCAGCAACAGCACCACGGTAAACGGCAGACCGGTCGAGATCACCATCGACTGCAGCGAACTGAGCCCGCCGGCCGAGAGCAGCAGCACGATGGCCACCGCGCCCTCGAACACGCACCAGAACACCCGCTGCGGCACCGGCGCATCGACCTTGCCGCCGGCGGTGATGGTGTCGATCACCAGCGAGCCGGAATCCGAGGAGGTGACGAAGAAGACGATCACCAGCACGATCCCGATGACCGAGGTGAGGCCCGACAGAGGCAGCCCCTCAAGCATCGCGAACAACGACAGCGGCGGGTTGTAGCTGTCGATCACATTGGCCTTCACCGCGCTTGCGGCCGGATCGCTCAGCACCTGGTCGATGGCGACGCCGCCGAAGACCGCCATCCACAGCACGCAGACCAGGCTGGGAATGATCAGCACGCAGATGATGAATTCCCGCACCGTGCGGCCGCGGCTGACCCGGGCGATGAACATGCCGACGAAGGGCGACCAGGAGATCCACCAGGCCCAGTAGAACGAGGTCCAGCCCTGCACGAATCCGGTATCGTCACGCCCGAAGGGGTTCGACAGCGGCACGATCTCCTTCAGATAGGCGCCAAGCCCCTCGGCGAAGTCGGTCACGATCAACAATGTCGGCCCGGCCAGCAGCACGAACAGCAGCAGGAGCGCCGCGATGCCCATGTTGATTTCCGACAGAACCTTCACCCCGCCGTCGAGCCCGCGCAGCACCGAGATCAGCGCAATCGAGGTGATGCCGGTGATCAGCAGCACCTGCGCCGTCGGCCCCACCGGCACGTCGAAGACATAGTTCAGCCCGGCATTGGCCTGCTGCGCCCCGAACCCCAGTGAGGTCGCCAGCCCGAACAGCGTGGCGAACACCGCCAGCACGTCGATCAGGTGCCCCCACCAGCCCCAGACCCGTTCACCCAGGATCGGGTAGAAGGCCGAACGGATGGTCAGCGGCAGCCCCTTGTTGAAGGAGAACAGCGCCAGCGCCAGCGCCACCACCGCATAGATCGCCCAAGGGTGCAGCCCCCAGTGAAAGATCGTCGCGGCCAGCCCCATCTTCTTGGCGGCCTCGACATTCTCGGGGATCAGGCTGCCGTCCTCGGCAAAGGGCGACGGCACCCCCAGCGGCTGCGACACCGCCATGTGATAGACCGGCTCCAGCACGCCGAAGAACATCAGCCCGATGCCCATGCCGGCGGCGAACAGCATGGCGAACCAGCCGACATAGCTGTAATCCGGCGTGGCCTCGGCCCCGCCCAGCCGCACGCGGCCGACCGGGGTGACGATCAGCAGCAGGCAGAACAGCACGAAGATATTGGCCGCGCCCAGGAAGAACCAGTCAAAGGTCTTGGTGGCAAATGAAAAGAGCCAGGCAAAGGCGGCGCCCGCCTGCTCCGGCAAGGCCAGCGCATAGAACACGAAGGCCACGATGGAGAGCCCCGAGATCAGGAACACGGGGTTGTGGATGTCGATCCCGAAGGGGCCGATCTGGGTTTCGATATTGTCCTGACCGATCTCGTAATCGGTTTCGATCAGGGCTGCATCGCCCTCAGGCAAGGGGATGCCCTGATTGGTCGTTTCGTCGGTCATTGCTGACCTCCTCACATGTCTTGGAGTTTCCGGCGGCTCAGCCGCGCACGATCATGACCGAGGTTTTCGCATGCGATGCGAGCGCCCCGCCGTTCGACGGCCAGATGTAATCGGTCAGATTTGGAATATGGCTGGCCATCACCACCAGATCGGCCCCGATCTGTTCCTGGGCCTTGATCAGGATGCGGTCCAGGTCGATACGGGGATCGTGGCTGACCAGCGCCAGCGCCTCGGCGGTGATCCCGCGGGCCTGGCTCTCTGCCGCGACGAAGGCGTCGAGCCGGGCGGCGTAATCCTTCGGGCTGTGCCCCAGCGCTCCCGGCGTCTGGGCGGTCACCCCGGCATAGACCACCGTGGCGCCGTAATGGGCCCCGAGGTCCGCGGCCACATCCAGCGCCCGCCTCACGGGCCCCAGATGGGCAAGATCTACAGGTATCATGATTTTCGAAAACAACGCTCTGTCGCCTCCTTCTTGTTGTCGGTTTCAAGGGGAGGAGACCGGCTGAACCACCCCGGCGCACCCGGTCCGGGCCTGCCAGCCGGCCTCGGTCCGTCTGCCCAGATTATAGGCAATTGCCCCGGAATGCAAAAAAGCCGCGCCCTATGGGCCGCGGCTTTCGATTTCAACGGGGGACAAGCCCCGGTCAGGCGTTCACATCGACCACGACGCGGCCCCGGACCTGGCCCTTGAGGATCTGCGCCCCCAGCGTGGGCAGCTCCGACAGGGTGGCCGGCTGCACCATGGCCTCAAGCTTCTCCATCGGCAGATCGCGGGCGATCCGTTCCCAGGCCCGCAGCCGGTTGGCGTAGGGCTGCATCACGCTGTCGATGCCCAGCAAGTTGACGCCGCGCAGGATGAATGGCGTGATCAGTGCCCCCTCGATGGCGGCGCCGCCGGCCAGGCCGATGGCGGCGACCGAGGTGCCGTACTTCATCTGCTTCAGCACCCTTCCCAGCATGGCGCCGGCCACCGCATCGACGCAGCCCGCCCAAAGCTCGCTCTCCAGCGGCTTGCGGGTGACCTCGCTCAGCTCCTCGCGCGGGACGATCTGGCTGGCGCCCAGCCCCCTGAGGTACTCCGCCTGCTCCGGCCGGCCGGTGACCGCGGCCACCTCATAGCCCAGATGCGCCAGAATGGCGGTGGCGACCGAGCCCACGCCACCGGCGGCACCGGTGACCAGCACCGGGCCGTGGTGCTTTTCAAGCCCGTGATCCTCCAGCGCCATCACCGCCAGCATCGCGGTAAAGCCGGCGGTGCCCACCGCCATCGCCGCCCGGGTGTCGAGGCCGGCCGGCAGCGGCACCAGCCAGTCGGCCTTGACGCGGGCCTTCTGGGCATAGCCGCCCCAATGCGCCTCGCCGACGCGCCAGCCGGTCAGCACCACCTTGTCGCCGGGCCTGTAGCGCGGATCGGCGCTCTGCTCGACGGTGCCGGCAAAGTCGATCCCCGGCACATGCGGATATCTCCGCACCAACCCGCCGCCCGGCCCGATGCACAGCCCGTCCTTGTAGTTCACGGTGGAATAGTCGACCGCCACCAGAACCTCGGCCTCAGGCAGATCGTCGACGCCAATCCGTTTGACCGCGGCATGGGTCTTGCCGCTGTCCTCGTCCTTCTCGACCACGAGTGCGTTGAACGTCATGTCCTCTCCTTTCCGCTTGCCGCGACAGCGCCGAGGATCTGGCGAAGGCCGGCAGCGTCCCGATACACTCTGCCGGCACGATCCGAACGCTCCTCCGGCGACTCGTCGCTTGCAATTTAATTGTCAGACTTTTAAATGTCTGACAAATGAAATCTCCAAACGTCCGACAGATGGGCGGCGCGCGGTCCGGATCATGAAAATCGACCCCAGCAAGCCCGCCGATCTGTCGGCCCAGATCGCCGCGGCGATCCGCGATGCCATCGTCGGCGGCGATCTGATCGTCGACGAACGGCTGCCGTCCGAGGCCGAGCTGGCCGATCAGTTCCACGTCTCGCGCCCCACCGTGCGCGAGGCGCTGAAGCGATTGGCGGCGCAGTCGCTGATCCGCACCCAGCGCGGCGCCGCCGGCGGCGCCTTCGTCAACCGGCTGTCCTTCGAGGACGCCTATGCGCAGCAGATCACCACCTCGACCCTGCTGCTGAGCATGAACGCGGTCAGCTTCGACACCGCCTGCGAGGCGCGCTTCGCGCTGGAACGCGCCTGCGCCCCCTTCGCGGCGGCGCGCCGCAGCGCCGATCATCTGGCCACCCTGCGGGCCGAGATCTTTCGCCAGGGCCAGCCCGGGCTGACCGACGAGGCCTTTTGCGCCTCCGACGTGGCGTTTCACCGGGCGCTGGTGGATGCGGCGGAAAATCCTGTGCTTTCATATCACTTGTCGGGCGCAGTTGAGGCGATGCAACCGCTGATGAACATGATCACCTTCACCGCCCGGTCGCGCGGCGCCATCATGGCGCTGCACAGCCGCATCGCCGACGCGCTGGAGGCGCATCGGGCCGCGGCCGTCGAGGCGGCGCTGAGCGATCTGGAAAGCTACACCCGCCAGCTCGCCCGCGATGTGATGGCGCGTCGCGCGCAGGGTCGCGATTAACCGGGCCTTAACCTCGCGGCGCGACGCTGGGCGAATGTTCCAGGACCGCTCCCCCCTGTCGCCGGAGATCTGGCTGCGCGACCTGTTCGCCTGCAAGGCGGTGCAGCAGGGTCAGGTGGTGCGCCGCAAGCTGCGCGACATCGAACGCTACGTCGGGCTGGAGCGGTTCTTGCAGGAACTGGAGAGCCGCGGCTTTCGCGCCGTCGAGAACCGCGGTCAGGTGGTGATCTTCTGCAACCGCGCCCCGGTGCGGCGCCTGATCTGATCCACGCCGCGCCACAGCCGTTTTCCGGCGCGGAAAACGGCCAAAACCTTGCGAAGGTTTTGGCCCCCCGGCCCGACGCCGCGCCTGTTTTCCGCGTCGGAAAACAGGCCGAAATCTTCGCAAGATTTCGGCGCGCGATTCCCCCTTCAAATCCCCGGCACCGCCCCCTATATTCACCCTGTCCCCTCGGGGACTATGGACATAAACGCGCTCGTAATAAGCGGATCGGACCCGGGGGCGGTACCCGGCGGCTCCACCAGATCACCCGTTGTTGGCGGGTCATGGGGCCGAAACAGGATCGACGAACGTCTAAAGGGGTTTTGCTTTGTCTCGGTGAGGTACCACCGTTATCGGTCCGAAAAGCATAGTTGCCAACAACAATCGTGCTCCGGTTGCTCTGGCTGCGTAAGCAGTTCGAGGAATCGAAATCTAAGCCCTTGCGCCTAGCAGCGTAAGGCGGGGTTCGCAGGCACCTGGCAACAGAAGCCTGCACTTGACCCACAGTTACATAAAAGTCGTTCAGTTTTTGTTGAGAGATTGCGACGATCCTGCTCGTGAACGAACGAGGATTCGCCAATGACCAAAATCGAGTTGCTACAGCGCTGGTGTGACGAGGTATGGCGCAAGGGTAATCTGGATGCGATCGACGAGCTGTTCGATCCCTCCGCCGTGACCAGCGGCGTCGTGCCCCAGCTGCAGATCGGCCCCGAGGATTTCCGCGAACTGGTGACCGTGCTGCGCCACCATGTGCGCGACATCGAGGTGACCATCCTGAAGACCGTCGAACAGGACGACTGGCTGGCCGCCATGATCCGGTTCAACACCTCGCGCGCCGACAATGGCGCCCCGATCGAAGTGGCCGGGCAGGTGTTGCTGCGCTACGCCGGCGACAAGATGATCGAGGCCTACAATCACTTCGACTATCTGTCCTTCTTCGAACAGCTCGGGCTGGT
>JBFXGQ010000049.1:0-14227 GCA_050177915.1 Pseudodonghicola sp.
CCTCGGCATCTCGGAGGATGCGGTGGTGATCGACAAGGGTCAGATCGTCTATCGCGGCACCATTCAGGAGCTGCGCGACAACAAGGATATCACCAGCCGGTATCTGGCGATCTGAGGGCAGGGGGGGCGCGGGATCGCACCGACACCGCGCCCGCAAGCGTAGAAGAGGGAGACGCCACATGGCCCAACAGTTCGTCCCGGCGCCTGTCGCCCGGCCTGTCGCCCGGCGGGCCGGGACCGCGGCGCGCGCGCGTGGCTGATCCGCCGCCCCTGCCGCCGCGGCGCCGGCGTGCCCGCCCGCGCCTGACCCGCGAGGAAAAGGCCCGGCTCACCCGCGACAACCTGCTGGCGGCGGGCTGCCGCGTGGTGGCCGCCGAAGGCTATGCCGCCGCCTCGGTCTCGAAGATCGCCGAGACCGCGGGCGTGGCGCAGGGCACGTTCTACAATTACTTCGAGGACCGGCAGGCGCTGTTCGACCGGCTGCTGCCCTACGAGGGGCTGCGGATGCGCGCGGCGGTGGAGCAGGAGGCGCGGCAGACCCCGCCCGGGATGCAGCGCGAGTTCGCCCGCTTCGAGGCCTTCCTGAGCTATATCGCGGCGAACGAAGGGTTCTACCGGGTGCCCTACGAGGCCGAGATCTTTGCGCCCCAGGCGCATCGGGCCCATCTGGACAACATCGTTCAGGGCTATCGCCGCAGCTTTCGCCGGTCGATGCAGCAGGGCCGCATGTGCCAGCTGGAGGACCGGCAGCTGGACTGCCTGATCTACCAGATCCTCGGCATGCGCGCCTATGCGGCGATGCAGATCCAGTCTGCCGAGGACCCGGAGGAGCGGCGCGCGATCCGGCAGGCGGCGGTCGAGATGTACCGGCTGTTGATGTGCCGCGGGCTGGTGGAGCCGGCCGGCTGAGGTGCCGGCCGCACCGCCTCAGCGCAGTTCGAACAGCTCCTGATGAAAGCGGCTCTCGACCGGCAGCCCCTCGACCGCGAAATCGGCGCGCAGGGAGCGGCCGAAGCCGCCCGGGCCGCAGAACCAGATGCCGGCCTCGCGCCAGTTCGGCACGGCGTCGCGGATCCGTTCGCCGGTCAGCCGGCCGTCGCGGTCGTTGATCAGCAGATGCAGCCGCACATTGGCGGCGCGGGCATCCTCGGCCAGCCGGTCCAGCGCGGCCTTTTCGACCTCGCGCGTGGTGTGGAACAGGTCGATCTCGGGCCGTTGCGTCCCGGGTTTGGCGTTGGCCAGTTCCTTCAGCCGGGCGATGAAGGGGGTGATGCCGATGCCGGCGCCGACCCAGATCTGGTGCGGGCAACCGTCATCGAAGGTGAAACAGCCATAGGGTCCCTCGACCCGCACGCTCTGGCCGAGGCTCAGCTTGTCGACCAGCCCGGTGGTGTGATCGCCCAGTTCCTTGGAGATGAAGGTGACCTTGGGGTCCGCCGGATCCCAGGCCGAGGCGATGGTATAGGGATGCGCCCCTTCGAGCCGGTCCGAGGTGGCGAAGGCGAATTGCCCGGCCTTGTGCCCCTTCCAGCCCGGCTGCAGCCGGATCTCGGTCTCCAGCGAATGCACCCCGGGATAGCTGCGCATCTCGACGATCTCGCCCGCGACGCGCCGCGACGCGCCGATCTGGCCGAAGACCGAGACCACGGCGGCAAAGCTGCCGCCCAGCATCAACACCGCCAGCAGGGCGCCCAGCGGGGTCAGCCACATGTCGTAGTCGAGCAGCACGACGGTGTGGAACACCAGCACCAGATAGGCGATCGGGATCAGCCGGTGGCTATAGCGGAACAGCCGGTAGGGGATCAGCTTGACCAGCGCGATCACCAGCAGCGCCACGGTGGCATAAAAGGCCCATTCGCCCAGCCCCTCGGCGGTGCCGCGCAGGCTGCGCAGAAAGGCCAGCACCGGGTCGGTGATCTCGGCCCGCGGACCGCGCTGCGGCCGCTCCAGCAGCCCCCAGCCGACCGCCCATTTCGGCGCCTCGGACCACAGCCAGTGAAACACCGCCAGTCCCAGCGCGCCGATGCCCAGCCATTTGTGCAGCCGATAGACCTTGTCGAGGCCACCCAGCTTTTGTTCGGTCCGCGGCGGGCGCAGCGCCAGCAGCATTGCCACGCTCATCGCCACGATCGCCAGCGTGCCGCTGAACTGCATCATGAAATCGCGCAGGCCGAAGATGCCGGTCACCGACAGGATCGAAGGGTTCAGCACCAGCCACAGCAGGCAGAGCAGAAGCCAGCCGCCCCAGAACAACCGCAGATTCAGTCTAGGCATCAAGTTCCCTTTCCTGTGTGCCGGCGTCCGGTTCCGGCGGTGGTGAGCCTTCGCGCGGCATCTATAATGCCAATTCGCTTTCGGGGATATAAACGATGGCGCACGACAGTTCCGGCGCAGATTCCCACTTGGGTTTTCACGCCCCGCCGCTTAGCCTCGCCTCCGGGCAACTGGGGCAGGGACAGAGGATGCGCACCACCGGAACGCTGAGCGCGGGCGCTGCCGCGCTGACCTGTGCCGCAGCGCTGGCGGCGGTGCTGGCCGTGCTGGCGCCGGGTGGGGCCGCGCGGGCCGAACAGCCGGTGCCGTTGGGGGCGAGCCCGCTGCCCGACCGGGTGGAGATGCGGTTCTGCTACTTCTCGGGACTTGCCTATTCTGCAGGCGCGGTGGTCACCGTCGCGGTGCCGGTCCGTCCCGAAGTCGTCACCGACCGGCCGCGCAAGCAATTGCGCTGCGTTGCCGATGAAACCTCGCAGGGGCGATTCTACTGGCGCGAGCTGGATCCGGACGAGGGGGATCCTTTTCGAAACTGAAACAAGGGCTTAGAGAGGCCGGCCGTGGCGGGTCCGACGGCCTGGCGGCGGTTGTCGCCGTTGGCAGTACGCGGCGACCCGGAGGAAGTGGCGAGCATCTTAACTGATCCCAAACTCGGTCAAATTTGCGCCATAATCTTCACCCTAAATGCAACCTAGAGATTAGAGCAGAGCTTAGTCGCGAATCCGAATCGAAACGAGGCGGAGACCGGCACGGCAACAGGAAACCGGCGCAGAAGTGCCCGATCGTGACGTGACTGTCGGCAGAAAACCGGCTGAGCGATTGGAGAGCAAAATGAAAATCCTTGCTGTCGATGACGACGAGCTGATCCGGGAACTCCTTCTCGCGATGCTTGAGACGCACGGCTATACGAATGTGACCCTGGCGGAGAGCGGTGAAGATGCCCTGCGCAAGATCGCAGCGGCGGGGACGCCCTTCGACACCTTCATGTTCGACATCCAGATGCCGGGAATGGATGGCATCGAACTGACCCGCCGCGTACGCGAGATGGACATCTATCGCGAGTCGCCGGTGGTGATGATCACCGCGATGAACCAGAAGGACTATATCGACCGTGCCTTCCTGGCCGGCGCGACCGACTATGTCACCAAACCCTTCGACACCACCGAACTGATCACCCGCATCCGCCTGGCCGACAAGCTGCAATCGGAAACCCGCCGCGCCTCGGCCGCGGAGGCGATCCAGCGGCCGGAGAAGCAGAAGGCCTCCTTTGCCCATCCGGTGGCGATCGAGGAGATCCGGGGCTATGTCTCGAACGGGGTCCTGCAGAACTACGTGATGATCATGAAGGAGCAGAAGCAATTCGCCATCGGCGCCTTTGCGATCCGCGTGCCGGAACTGGAATATGTGCACGCCGGGTCCTCGGCTGAGGAGTTCGCCTATGTCATCACCGATGTGGCCGAGGTGATCTCGGATGTGCTGGTCGGCAGCCAGGCCTTCGTCAGCTACGTGGGTGGCGGTGTCTTCCTCTGCGTCGGGCCCAAGCGGTCGCTGCCGCCGCTGGAGGGGATGCAGGATCAGCTGATCTCCATGCTGAACGATCCCGACCTGGTCTATTGCGAGGACGTCTCGACCAGTTTCTCGGCCCAGATCGGCGCGGTGGCCGCGCCCAAGCTGCTGGAGCGTCGTGACGACTTATGATTTCTGGACCGGGCCATCGACAACCTGAACATGACCCAGCGGACCGAGACGCAAAGCCGTACGTCACGGGGGGCCGGGGGGCTGCTTGCCGCCCATGCGGCGTGACGGTCGTCCGGTCGCACGACGGCTAATCGCGGACCGGGGGCGCCAAGGCGCCCCTTTGTCATTTGCCGCGTGGCCGGTTGTTCCGGCCGCCGGAGCGTGTCGGATGGGCACCACTCGATCCCGAATCATTAACAAATTCGCAATTCTTTATACCAGCTTTAAACCCGACTGGTTTATTGCCACATTGCTGCCGGCTTTCATGGGTATTGTGTTAGCCGAAGAAACAATAGGCGCAGAAATAGCGCCAGACACGACTGGGCAGAGCGGGTTGGTACGGTCAAATGGTTCACGGGTTGGACGCCGCTAAGGCGGCGCAGCTTGACGCGGGCTTGGCGCGGATTCGCGCGCGGTTCGTAGAGTCGCTTTCCGATCGGATTGACGGCTTCTACGAACTTTTGGACGGGCTGCACGACGGCGGCCGCTGGCAGGATGTGGCGGCGGAGCTGCGAACGAGTGCGCACAAGCTGCACGGCATCTGCGGCAGCGTCGGCTTTTCGGCGATCGGCGAGAGGGCGGCGCGGCTGGAACACGGGATCGACAGCCTGCCCGAGGCGGCGCAGCCGGCCGATCTGGCCGAGATCCGGACCCTGCTGAACCAGTTGCTCGACGAGATGGAGCAAAACTTGGATGCGGAGTGACGCGGCAGGGCAACGGCGCCGACAACGTCGGGACGGGTGGCTGCGGCCGCTGCGTCGCCTGGCGCTGCTGCTGATCTGCGCGCTGCTGCTGTCCCCGGTCGCCGGCCTGCGCGCCCAGACCGCATCCGATGACGTCATGCCCCTGCGCATCGGTGTCCTGTCGACCGAGGGGGCGACGCGCACGCTGGAGGCCTGGGGGCCGACGGCCGAGTTCCTGAACCGCGCCGCGCAGGCGCAGGGCCTGCCTTACCGCTTCAGCGTCGAGCCGCATACGCTGGCGTCGCTGTCGCAGGCGGTGGAAACCCGTCAGGTCGAATTCGCGCTGACCGATCCGGCCTCTTACGTCGCGGCCGAGGTCGAGGACGGCGCGCGGGCGCTGCTGTCGGTCGCCAAGATGTGGGACGGGCGCACCTATGACATCACCGGCGCGCTGATCTTTACCCGGGCCGGCACGCCGCTGCGCGATATCCGCCAGCTGGAAGGTCGCCGGGTGATGGCGGTCGATCCCGGCGATTTCGGCGGCTGGTGGCTGGCGGCGCAGGAATTCCGCAAGCGCCGGATGGAACCCGGCGATGCGCTGTCGGAACTGGTGTTCTCGGGCGGCAACCAGCGCGAGGTGGTCTATGCGGTGCAATCGGGGCTGGTCGATGCCGGCGTGGTGCGCGCCGGGCTGCTGGAGGATCTGGCGGCGCAGGGCGTGATCGACCTGGCCGATTTCGCGCCGATCTCGGCCATGCCGGTCGAGGATTATCCGTTCTGGGTCTCTACCCCGCTCTATCCCGAATGGGTGCTGTCGGCGCTGCCCGATGTGCCCGAGCCGGTGCTGGCGATGGTGATCAACACGCTGCTGACGGTCTCGGTCGACAGTCCGCAGTCGCAGGCCGCCAGCGGCGCGGTCTGGCAGGCGCCGCAGAACTATCAGCAGGTCAACGATCTGCTGATTTCGCTGCGGGTGCGGCCCTATGAGAACTATCTGCTGCAGGCGGCGAACCGGATCTTCCGCACCTATCGGGCGCCGATCCTGGGTGGCATCACCCTGATCCTGCTGTCGCTGCTGTTTCTCGCCTATGAGCTGCGGCGCAACATCCAGCTGGCCGAACAGCGGCGCAACGTGCTGCAGTCCGAGGTGCGTTCCAAGCGGTTCTATCGCAGCGCCATCGAGGAGCACACCGTCTTTTGCATGCTGACGCAGGACGGCCATATCTCGCATGCCAACGACCGGTTCTGCAAAACCGCCGACCGCAGCCGTCAGGCGTTGCTGAACCGCGATCTGGGCGATCTGCTGACCGACCGCGACCGCGGCCTGATGCTGGAAGACATCATGGCCTCGATGCGGCTGGGCGCGCCCTGGAACGGGGCGCTCACCCTGCTCAAGGAGGACGGCTCGGCCGCCTTCGTGCAATGCACCTGCATCCCGGTGACCGGTGCCGACGACAAGCTGAGCGAGATCGCCGTCGTCGCCACCGATGTGACCAAGACCCGCAAGGGCATCTCGGAAGAACGCTTCAACGACACGCTGGAACTGATCGAGGATCAGGTGGTGGTGTTGCGGCCGGCGACGCTGGAGATGCTCTATTGCAACAAGGCGGCGGCGCAGCGGCTGATCAACGACCGCGTCGGCGGCAAGTGGAAGGGCAAGCGGGTCGGCGCCTTTATCAACCCCGACGACGTGCGCGCGCTGGAGCTGCGGCGCGACGCGCTGATCGAAGGGCCGCAGCGGCGCGTCACCTGGGAGGTGACCACCAAATCCGGCACCCCCTATGAGATCAGCCTGGAATATGTGGAGCCGGATCAGGACGAACCGCGGCTGATCGCGATCTACCGCGACATCACCCAGCGCAAGGTGGCCGAGAAGGCGAAGAACGAATTCATCTCGACCGTCAGCCACGAGCTGCGCACGCCGCTGACCTCGATGAAGGGGGCGCTGGGGCTGGCGCTGTCCGGCTCGGTCGGCGAGCTGTCGGACCCGGTCAAGAAAATGGTGTCGATGGCCAGCACCAACTGCGACCGGCTGGTGATGCTGATCAACGATATCCTCGACCTGGAGAAGATCGAGGCCGGCAAGATGGACTTCAAGATGGAGCCGCTGAACCTGGCCGATCTGATCGACTCCGCCATCGAGGCCAACAAGTTCTATGCCGAGAAGTTCGGCGTCACGTTGCGCCGCGAGATCGACGAGGATGACGGCGGCGAGCTGATCACCATGGGCGACCGCAACCGGCTGATGCAGGTGATGGACAACCTGCTGTCGAATGCCTCGAAATTCTCGCCCAAGGGGGCCGAGATCGTGATCTGGCTGCGCCCCTACAAGGGCGCGCTGCGTCTGTCGGTGCGCGATTTCGGCTCGGGCATTCCCAAGGCGGCGCAACCGACGATCTTCGAGAAATTCACCCAGGCCGACAGCTCCGACACCCGGTCCAAGGGCGGCACCGGGCTGGGCCTGTCGATCGCCAAGCTGATCGTCGAAGAGCACAAGGGCCAGATTTTCTTCACCAGCGAAGAGGGGCTGGGGACCGAGTTCTTCGTCGACCTGCCGCGGCTTGAGGATGACGTTCTGGCGCCGGTCGCGGCCGCCGCAGAGGAGGAGGATACGGCGGTCTCCTTCTCGAACATCCGGGGCATTCCGGTCGCCGCGCGCGACAATGACGCCTTCCGCCGGCTGCTGGCGCTGCTGCGCCAGCGCGGCGCACAGGTCGAGATCGAGGCCGGTCGCGTGACCGCGAGCCAGGTGGTCAAGGGCGTCGGCGTGCTGGGGCAATCCTCGGCGCTGGTCTGGCTCAGCGAGGCCGGTCGCGGGCTGCTGGCGAGCCTGTGCGAACGCGCGCTGCTGGACAATCGCGCGGTTTCGGTGATCGAGGCCAGCGGCACCGGGGACGAGAGCGTCGATGCGGTGCTGCAGCCGGACGGTCAGGCCGCGCTGCTGGCCGACTGGCTGACCGAGCTGCGGGGCCAGTCGCTGCTGCGCGTGCTGCAGGTCGGCGGCGATGATGTCGCGGCGGCGCTGCCGGCGCGCGACGGTCTGGTGGTCGTGCGGGTGGTCGATATGGCGCAGGCGATGTCGCTGGCGCAGGAGGATCGTTTCGACCTGCTGATGCACGGCGATTTCACCGGCGAGACCTGGGTCACCGCGCTGCTGCCGGTGAGCGCGGGCAGCCTGCCGGCGGATCTGCCGGTCATCCTGCTGGCGGCGCGCAGCGCCGCGGCCGAGGCCGGCCGCGGCGTGGTGTCGAAATTCGCCCGCCCTTCGGGGGCGGGCCGTGGCAAGGCCCGGCGCTGGGCGGCGCGGCCTTGAGGCGATGACCCGCGCCGTCCGGGGCAGGCGGCTGAGGAAAGGGAAGCGATTTGGCAGAACTCATGAAAATCCTGCATGTCGAGGACGAGGCCGACATCCGCGAAATCGCCCAGATGGCGCTGGAGCTGATCGGCGGGTTCGAGGTGGCGCAGGCCGAGTGCGGCACCGCGGCGGTGGCGATGGTGCGGGACAGCGCGCCGCAGCTGATCCTGACCGATGTGCAGATGCCCGGCATGACCGGCCCCGAGACGCTGGCCGCGATCCGCGCCCTGCCGGGGTACGAGGCGATCCCGGCGATCTACATGACGGCCAAGGTGATGGAGGCGGAAAAGGACGCGCTGCTGGGGGCGGGCGATCTGGGGGTGATCGCCAAGCCCTTCGACCCGACCACGCTGGCGGCCGAGATCCGCACCCTCTGGGCCGCCGGGCCGGGCTGAGGCTGCGGTCGGATCAGCCGCGCTGCTGCCGCAGGTAGACGTTGCGCGCGATCTCTTCCATCGCCGCCTCCTCCTGCCGGTCAAGATGCCGTCGCTGACCGTCGAGCGCGCGGTCCAGTACCGCATCGTTGACCTTGGCGTCGCGGTAACTGTCCAGCAGCGCGTCCTCGATCTCGGCCGCCTGGCGGTCGAGCGCCGTGATCTTGTCGCTGAGATAGGCGCGTCGCACCCGTGCCGCGCGCAGGAAGCCGGCCAGATAGGCGGCCGTCTCCGGCGCGGTGACGCGACCCTCGGCCGCGACACGGTCGTCCAGCTCCTGCACCTGTTCCTGCAACCGGGCCTGTTCGCCGCGGATCGCGTTCATGCGGGCGGCATGGCCGTCGATCTCGTGCTGGCGGATCCGCTGGATCAGCTGCAGGGCCGCGATCCGGCGCCGCCCGGGCATCGGCTCAGGCGGCCTCGGCCATGTCCTGCCGCGCCTCTTCCATCTCGTAGAAGTTCGGCTGCAGCTTGGTCGGGATATTGCCGCGGCCGATCTCGACGCAGATGGTCGGCGAATGGTTGTGCAGCAGGGCGATGAAGATGTCGCGGATCACCGCGTAAAAGGCGCTGTCCTGCTCCTCGATATCGCTCAGCCGGCCGGAGACGGGGGCGACGAAGAGATAGGCCAGGAACACCCCCAGGAAGGTCCCCACCAGCGCGCCGCCGATCATCTCGCCCAGCACCGCCGGCGGCTTGTCGATCGACCCCATGGTCTTGATCACCCCCAGAACGGCAGCGACGATGCCGATGGCGGGCAGCGCGTCGGCCACCGTGGTCAGCCCGTGCGAGGCGGCCAGCGCCTCGTGGTGGTGTTTCTTCAGCTTCTTGTTGATCACATCCTCGGTCTGGAACGGATCGTCGAACTGCAGCGCCAGCATGCGGAAGCTGTCGGTGATCAGGTCGATGGCGAAATGATCCTTCTGCAGCTTGGGGAAGCGCGCGAAGATCGAGCTTTCCTGCGGGTTCTCGATATGCTCGTCCAGCGCCAGGATGCCATCGCGCTGATACATCTTGGCCAGCGTGTACATCAGGTTGAGAAGGTCGATGTAATCCTTCTCCTTCCACTTCGGCCCCTTGAAGGCCTTCAGCACCGATTTGGCGGTGCCCAGGATATGGCCGAAGGAATTGGCCGCGATGAAGGACCCCAGCGCGGCGCCGCCGATCATCATGCCCTCGAAGGGCATGGCGTGCAGGATCACCCCCATTTCGCCGCCCGACAGCACATAGCCGCCGAAGACCAGAGCGATGACGATGATGAAACCGAGGATGATGGTCATGTCACGATAAGTCCATGGGGCCGCCATGCGGGGCCGGCGGCAGGGCTGCGTCTGTTCGGGCCCAATATACGCAGATTGGACAAGAATAAAACGAAAATCTCCTTTCAACGCGCTGCGACAGCTGGATTTGCCAAGGATAATTGACAACTTATGCAGGCATGATACAGAATTTATCCATGGTTTGAGCGGATCCGGAAGGTTTGTGACGCATGGCTGGCAAGGAACAGGTGATGGCTCTCCTGATGGGGCCGGTCGAGGTGCGCCAGGCCTTCCGCGACTGGCCGGCGGGCATGTGTCTGGCGGTCTGCCTGATGGAGAGCGGCGACTGCCAGCTGGTGGTCTTCCGTCACGAGGAAACGGCCGAGTTTCCCGCCCGCCTGCGCCGGCATCTGGGGCTGAGCGCCGCCGAGCTGTGTTTCTTTCCGCAGGTCGATGGCTATCCGACGCGGGCGCTGCTCTATTCCGACGAATGTCGGCTGATGGCGCTGGTGGCCGAGGCGCCGGAGATTGTCGAAGAGGCCGCCGACTATTCGGTCAACTACGCCTATGCGCTGGACGAGGGGCTGGACCCGGCGGTGTTTCTGGGCGTCGAGAGCGGCCGCGGCGGGCCGGAGCCAGAGCTTGAGGCCGAGGTGGAGGCGATCGCGGTGGCGGACCGCCCGGTTGACGAGCGCGATGCCTCCTTCGTCTCGCGCCGGTCCCGCCCGGCCGCGGCGCCTGCGCCGATGGTCGCGGGCCGGGTCCGCAAGGCGCTGCTGCCGGGCTTCATGCAGCGGCAGGATGCCGAGCGTCCGGGGCCGCATTTCCGCTCGGCCCGCGAGCTGGGCGTGTCCGAGGATCACCCGGTGCTCTGCGACGTGCTGGCGGAGAAATCCGGCTGGATCCTGATCGCCCAGCATGGCGAGGGCGGTGCCGACATCCGGGTCAGCGATCCCGATCTGATCTATCTGCGCGACGACCGCAGCGTCGTTGCGATCCGGCTGGAGCCGCCCTGGCAGACCTCGGCCGCCTTGCCGGGCCGGATCTGGATTCGCGCCGACAGCCTGCCGCAGAGCCTGCGCGCGGTCTTCGCCGATTGCGTCGGTACGGCGGAGCTGACCAGCACCGGCAGCTTTCTCTATCTGCATGTGCGGCGGCGGTCGGTGCAGCCGCTGATGCAGGCGCCGGCCGAAATGCCGTCGCCCTTTGCCGTGGCCCAGACCCTGCGGGCGGCGCCGCCGGTGGCGGAGGCAGAGCAGGACACCGCCCAGGCGCCTGAGGTCGCGGCGCAGCCCGATCCGGACCTCGCATCCGAGGTCAAGGTGGCCGCGCCGGCGGTGCCGCAGGCAATCGCGCCTTCGCCGGTCTCGCCTCCGGTCCCTGCCCGTCGGGGTGGGCTGTGGCGTGGCCGGCGGCGCTGGCTGGCGGTGACCGCCGCGGCCTCGGTTCTGGTGCTGATCCAGATCGGCCTGCAGCTGGGCGGGCGCGGCGAGGTCGATGCCAATGGCGCCGACCGGCCGATCGACTGGGAGATCTTCCGCTCGGCCTGGCAGGCGGCGAAGGCCGGATAACGGAACGGCCCCGTCGCCGGGACGGGGCCGCTGAAGGGCCGCGCAATGCGGCCGCCGAGGGTCCGTTGTGGCTCAGCGCAGGGCGCTGCGCAGGTTCTCGAACACCTTCTCGTCCAGCTTGGTCAGGCGCTGCGGTTCGGCAGCGGGCGCTTCTGCGCGACGGCTGGCGGGGATTGTCGCGGGGGCCGCGGGAGTGGTGGGCTGGATCTGCTGCGGCGAGGCGGCGGCGCCGGGCTCCCCCATCGGCAGGGCGGTTACCGGCACGTCGGTCGTCTTGCGATATTCCAGCAGCACCGAGATGCGGCGGTTCGACGGGTCCAGCGGGTTCTCGGGCACCAGCGGATCGGTGTCGGCCATGCCGGAGACGCGGGTGATGCGGGCCTGATCGACACCGGATTTCAGCAGCACCCGGCGCATCGCATTGGCGCGGTCCGAGGACAGATCCCAGTTGTCATAGGCCTTGCGGTTGCTGAACGGCACCGCGTCGGTATGGCCCGAGATCACCATGTCGTTGGGCAGCTCGGCCAGCGACTGACCCAGCAGCTGCATCAGCTTGAAGGTGGCCGCAGACATATCGGCGCTGCCGCTGGCGAACATCGGTTTGCCTTCCTGATCGACGACCTGGATGCGTAGCCCGTCGGGGGTGCGTTCGAAGATGACGTTTTCCTCAAGCGGGCGCAGTTCGGGGTTTTCCTGCATTGCCTGGCGCAGCTCGGACTGGAGGCTGTCGAACTTGGCGGCATCGGCGGCGCGCATCGCTTCGGCCGCGGCCTCGGCGGCGGCTTCGATCTGGGCGGCCTCAACCGCCGCGGCTGCGGCCTGCTGGGCGGCGGCGCCGGTGGCGTCCTGCCCCTCGGCCGCGGTCTGGACGTCGGCGCGCGCATTCTGCTGCAGCTCGCGCTCGGTGATCGCGCCGGTGGCGGGGCTGTCGAAATCGCCCTTGTAGGTGCCGTTGATCCTCTCGTCCGGGTCGGCGGTGGGGGTCATGTCCATCACCTCCCAGCGGGCCGGGCTGGGATCGTCGATCGGACCCATGTCGGCGCCGCGGGCGACCACGGTGCCGCTGGAGGCGTTCAGCGTGCCCGGCGGGCCGAATGTGGCGCCGTCCAGCAGGCCGCTGCCGTTGGGCATGGTGGCATTGGTGAAATACTCGGCGATGCCGCGCAGCTTCTGTTCGTCCGAGGAGGAGAGAATCCACAGCAGCAGGAAGAACGCCATCATCGCGGTCATGAAGTCCGCATAGGCCACTTTCCAGGCGCCGCCGTGGTGCCCGGATTCCTCGGTGATTTCCACCTTGCGAATGATGTTCGTGCGCGTCGTCGCTGCCATGTCCGTTCGCCTTCGTGAGGGCCGGTTTCCCCGGCTGTTCTCTGCGACCGCGCTTCTGCGTCAGCCGAGCCGTCACGAGTGATCGGCGAAGAACATGCGCTCAGATGGGCGCAATTGGGACATGTTTGGGGCGGGCGTCGGGGAATTGTGGCGGGCCGTCGCGTGGCGCCCCGGGGCGCCGGCGTCTCAGTCGCCGGTATCGGGCAGGTCGCGCTGGTATTTGCCCAGGCCGACGCGTTTGGCATAGGCCGCCTTGCGCTCGGAGTAGTTGGGCGCGACCAGCGGCATGTCCGCAGGCAGGCCGAACAGCGCACGATAATCTTCTTCGGTCAGCCCGTGCTCGGCCTTGAGGTGGCGTTTGAGCATGGTGAAGCCGCGCCCGCAGCACAGGCAATAGACCTTGTCGTCGGTGACCGCCTGGTCGATGGGCAGCGCCGGCACCGGGCTGCCGGTCTCGGCCCGCCGGGGCGACGGAAGGCTGGCGAGCGCGCTGAGCTGCGGGCGGGGATGTGCGGCGGGTTGCGCCCCGGGGTGGGTCGCCGGCGTGCCGCCGAGGACCTGCATCAGCCGGATCGTCAGCGCCACGATGTCGTCGGCGCCGGCATCCGGGCGCGCGGCATAGGCGGCGACGATCTGCGACACCGCCGCGGCGATCCGGTCGGTCGGGGCGCTGTCGGGTCCTGCTGTGCCTTTGTCCTGCGTGTCCATGAAACCTTATCCGAACTGATGAGTACTGACGAGTATAGTGACGATCACATTCTTAAATGTTGGACAATTTATGAATTGAGACTGAACGGAGTCAAGGACATGGCCCAAGAACAGCCATAATCCGCCGGGCTGTCCTGGTCGTCCGATCTTGGTGGCGGTGTCAGCCCCGCCCGGCAGGGCGTCCGCGGCCGGTCCAGCTGGCGCGGTTCCGGCGCGTCTTGTCGTCGCCCCGTCGGTCGCTGTCGGCGGTGGGGCCGCGCAGCCCGTCCATGGCGCGGTCGGCACTGTGCAGAACTTCGGTCAGGAAGTCGTCGTCTTCAACCACGGTCAGGAGCAGTCTGACCCGGTTCGCCGCCGCCAATGCCGCCGCTCTGCCAACGCTGCTGTTCTTGCTGCCTGCCATTGAATCTCTGGCTTCCTTTGCGCTTTCTGCGGACTGATGCATTCTGCCTCGCCATTTTATAGGGCGGCCAAGGTTAAATTTTTGTCAAAGTTCTTAATGGTCCTTTAGGAATTGGTTACGCCGGGGTTAATCGGGCCGATCCTTCCGGCCGCGGTCCTTGTCTGTTCTTGTGTCCCGCCGGGGCGTCTTCCGGCCCGCGGCTCGCCTCGGCATGGCCGGATCTCGCCGCGCGTGGATTCGAGGCAGCGGTAACCAAGTCCTGCTAATTCTTGTGCGGAGCCCTAGAACTGGTGTTCGCGGGGCGGTTGATCCGCACATCTGGAATTCGCCTTGAAACTCAATCCGTTGCGACGGGCAGGGTCCGGCCGGGCGTCGGGGAAGGCCACCGGAGGCCCGGTTTTGGGGCGAAAAAGACCTGGGTAAGGTTATAGGAAGGTTTACAAGTGGGCGTTATTCCGAGTACGAAAGACAAAATAT
>JBFXGQ010000050.1:0-14194 GCA_050177915.1 Pseudodonghicola sp.
GATCTACATGTTCCTCGTCCGAGCTTTCCACATCCTCGGCGCCGGCCTCGATGGCGGCTTCCATCACCGTGTCGGAATCGCCCGCCGTGGCGGGATAGGTGATCTCGCCCTTGCGCTCGAACATGAAGCCGACCGAGCCGGTCTCGCCCAGGTTGCCGCCGTTCTTGGTGAAGGTGGACCGCACGTTCGACGCGGTGCGGTTGCGGTTGTCGGTCATCGCCTCGACGATCACCGCGACGCCGTTGGGGCCATAGCCCTCATAGCGGATTTCCTCGTAATCGTCGCCCTCGCCGCCCGAGGCCTTCTTGATCGCGCGTTCGATGTTGTCCTTGGGCATCGACTGCGACTTGGCTTCCTTGATCGCCAGCCGCAGACGCGGGTTCTTGTCGGGATCGGGGTCGCCCATCTTGGCGGCGACGGTGATCTCCTTGGAGAATTTCGAGAAGAGCTTCGCGCGAACCGCGTCCTGACGGCCCTTGCGATGCTGGATGTTGGCCCATTTGGAGTGCCCGGCCATGGTGCGTCCTCGTCCTGATATCTGGATTGGCGGTCATATAGCCGGTTGCCCCGCCCCTGATCAACCCGGCGCTTGCCGCCAGCCGGTCAACAGCTAAGCTGCCCCCATGACCGCCGATCAGATCATCCTCTTCGCCCTCTTCGCCGCCGTCTTCGCCCTGCTGCTCTGGGGCCGGGTCCGCTATGACCTGGTGGCCTTCTCGGCACTGCTGGCCGGCGTGGTGCTGGGGGTGGTGCCGACCGAGCGGGCGTTTTCCGGCTTCGGCCACCCGGCGACACTGGTGGTGGCGCTGGTGCTGATCGTCTCGGCCGGGCTGGTGCGGTCGGGCGCGGTCTATCTGATCACCCGGACGCTGGTCGATTCCAACCGCGGGCTGGGCGGCCATATCGCGCTGATGGGCGGCATCGGTGCGGTGCTCTCGGCCTTCATGAACAATGTGGCGGCGCTAGCGCTGCTGATGCCGGTCGACATCCAGACCGCGCGCAAGGCCGGCCGCGCCCCGGGGCTCAGCCTGATGCCGCTCAGCTTCGCCACCATCCTCGGCGGCATGGTGACGCTGATCGGCACGCCGTCGAACATCGTCATCGCCACCATCCGCGAGGATGCGCTCGGCGCGCCCTATCACCTGTTCGACTTCGCCCCGGTCGGCGGGCTGGCGGCGCTGGCCGGGCTGATCTTCGTCGCGCTGGTCGGCTGGCGGCTGATCCCCCGGCGGGACGAGGACACCGGCGGCCAGGGCGAATTCGCCGAATATATCGCCGAGCTGACGGTGCCCGAGGGCTCGGCCCATATCGGCAAGCGGCTGGCCGAGCTGGACGAGACCGCGGAAAAGACCGATGTGGCGATCCTCGGGCTGATCCGCGACGGCAGGCGCCACTATGGCCGCGCCGCCAGCGCGGTGCTGCGCGCCGGCGACACGCTGGTGCTGGAGGCGGCGCCCGAGGCGCTGGACGAATTCCGCGCCGCCCTCAACCTCGCCTTCTCCGACGCCGAACGGCAGGAGCGGCTGACCGCCGCCGGCGAGGGGCTGGACGTGATCGAGGTGGTGGTGCCCGAAACCGCCCGCATCGCCGGCAAGACGGCGCAGGCGATCGGCCTGGCCTGGCGGCAGAACACCGTGCTGATGGGCATCTCGCGGCGCGGCCAGCATATCGCCAAGCAGGTGCGCAAGACCCAGGTGCAGCCGGGCGACATCCTGCTGCTGCTCTGCCCGCGCGACCGTGGCCCGGATGTGACCGAATGGCTGGGCTGCCTGCCGCTGGCCGCCCGCGGGCTGAGCGTGACCGCCAACGAAAAGGTCTGGTGGGCCATCGGCATGTTCGCCGCAGCGGTCGCGGCGGCGAGCGTCGGGCTGATCTACCTGCCGATCGCGCTGGGGCTGGTGGTGGTGGGCTATGCGCTGAGCGGCATCCTGCCGCTGCGCGAACTCTACGACCATGTCGAATGGCCGGTGGTGGTGCTGCTGGGCTCGATGATCCCGCTGGGGGCGGCGCTGGACAGCTCGGGCGGCACCCGGCTGATCGCCGAGGGGCTGCTGACGCTGACCCGCGGCTGGCCCGCCTGGGCGGTGCTGACTGCGCTGATGGTGGTGACGATGACGCTGTCGGACGTGCTGAACAACACCGCCACCACCATCGTCGCCGCCCCGGTGGGCATCCAGATGGCGCACAGCCTGGGGGTGGCCCCCGATCCCTTCCTGATGGCGGTGGCGGTGGCGGCGGCCTGCGCCTTTCTCACCCCCATCGGGCACAAGAACAACACGCTGATCCTCGGCCCCGGCGGCTATCGCTTCGGCGACTACTGGCGCATGGGGCTGCCGCTGGAGATCCTGGTGATCGCCGTCTCGATCCCCGCCATCCTGCTGTTCTGGCCGCTCTGACCCGCGCCGCCCCGACCCGATGACCCCGGCCCGACGCACGACCCGGAATTTTCAGAAAATTCCGGACCGTTTTCTTTTCAAGAAAACGGCACCCGACTGCCGCCGTGACGGAACCCGCCCGACCGGTGCCGACACCGTTGCCCCGGCGCCGCCCGGCGCTCTAAGCTGGCCGCAAACGGGAGGGGGACGACCATGGACAGCGCCGATGCAATCGTCGTGGGGGCCGGGCTGGCGGGGCTGGCCGCCGCCGCCGAGCTGGGGGATCGCGGCAAGCGGGTGATCGTGCTGGATCAGGAGCCTGAGGGATCTCTCGGCGGTCAGGCCTTCTGGTCGCTGGGCGGGCTCTTTCTGGTCGACACGCCGGAACAGCGCCGCATGGGCATCCGCGACAGCCGCGACCTGGCGCTGTCCGACTGGATGGGCAGCGCGCAATTCGACCGGCCCGAAGACGCCTGGCCGCACCGCTGGGCCGAGGCCTATGTCGATTTCGCCGCCGGCGAGATGCGCCCCTGGCTCAGGGCGATGGGGCTGCGCTGGTTCCCGGTGGTGGGCTGGGCCGAGCGTGGCGGCGCCTTTGCCGATGGCCACGGCAATTCGGTGCCGCGGTTCCATATCACCTGGGGCACCGTCCCCGGGGTGGTCGATGTGTTCGAGCGTCGGGTGCGGGCACATGTGGCGGCCGGGCGCATTACGCTGCGGTTCCGCCATCAGGTCAGCCATATCCTGATGCAGAACGGCGCCGCCCGCGGCGTCGCGGGCGAGATCCTGGCCCCCGATGCCGCCGCCCGCGGACACAAGACCAACCGCGACGAGATCGGCGGCTTCGAGATCTGCGCGCCGTCGGTCATCGTCACCTCCGGCGGCATCGGCGGCAATTTCGACCTGGTCCGCCGTGCCTGGCCGCGCGACCGGCTGGGCCCGCCGCCGAAGACCATGGTGGCCGGGGTGCCGGCCCATGTCGACGGCCGCATGATCGCGGTGTCGCAGGCGGTCGGCGGCCATCTGATCAACGGCGACCGGATGTGGCATTACACCGAGGGGGTGCAGAACTGGGATCCGATCTGGCCGGCCCATGGCATCCGCATCCTGCCGGGACCGTCGTCGCTGTGGTTCGATGCCCGCGGCCGCCGGCTGCCGCCGCCCTGCCTGCCCGGCTTCGACACCCTGAGCACGCTGAAGGAGATCCTGAGCACCGGCTACGATTACAGCTGGTTCATCCTCAGCCAGAAGGTGATCGAGAAGGAATTCGCGCTGTCGGGCTCCGAGCAGAACCCGGATCTCACCTCGAAACGCTGGTCCGAGGTGATCAGGGCGCGGCTGCTGTCGGGCGGCGGCGCGCCCCGCCCGGTAGAGGCCTTCAAGCGCCATGGCGCCGATTTCATCGTGGCGCGGACGCTGGAGGAGCTGGTCGCCGGCATGAACCGGCTGGGCGAGGTGCCGCTCGATTTCGACGACCTGCACGCGCAGATCGCGGCGCGCGACGCGCAGATGGACAACCCGTTCTCCAAGGACGCGCAGGTGATGGCGATCCACGCCGCCCGCAACTATCGCGGCGACCGGCTGATCCGCACCGCCAGGCCGCACAGGTTCCTCGACCCGAAGAACGGCCCGCTGATCGCGGTCAAGCTGCATATCCTGACCCGCAAGACGCTGGGCGGGCTGCAGACCGATCTGGAGGCGCGAATGATCGGCGCCGACGGGCAGCCGGTGCCGGGCCTCTTCGCCGCCGGCGAGGTCGCGGGCTTCGGCGGCGGCGGCTATCACGGCTATAACGCGCTGGAGGGGACCTTTCTGGGCGGCTGCATCTTCTCTGGCCGCAACGCCGGACGGTCCGACAGCGTGGCCTGACGCCGGCGCACCCCGTCAGCGCCGACGGCGGAACCAGGGCACCATCAGGGCCGCCGCAAGCGGAAAGACCCCGGCATAGCCGAGAATGCCGATGTTGCGCAGCCGCATGTCGCCGGCGACCACCCCGCCCAGCCCGGCCAGCGCCAGCAGACCGCTGAGGACCAGCAGCGCCCGGATCGCCCGCGCCTTGCCGAAGGCGGGCGCCGCACAGAGGACCGAGAGCGCGAAGAACAGATCCCAGGCCAAGATGTCGATGGCATAGGCCAGCGAGGGCCATTGAACCGACAGCAGGCGCGCGACCCAGGGCTCGGCGGCGAAGGCGGGCGTGCGGGCAAGGGTGAGAATGGAGAAATGGACGCACATCGTCAGCGCCGCCGTCAGCCCCATGAAGATCACCGACAGCAGGCTCAGCGGTTTCGCCCCTGCGGGTGCTGCGGCATGGATGGCGGCCATCAGGGCCACCGTGACCGGCATGAGGAAAAGGATGAGGAGTTCCAGCGCCGGGAACCACGGATCGCCGATCGGGGCGTCGGGACCCGCAAGCGACAGGAAGCCGAAGACCAGAACCACGACATAGGCAAGGTTCAGGGTGAAAACGGCCGCTGCCGAGATCACTCCAAGCCGGCGCTCTGCTCCGGTGGTGCGCATGTTCATGCCCGTCCGCCTACCAGCTGCCGCTCGCCCCGCCCCCCGAAGAGGAGCCGCCGCCGAAGGAGGAGCGCCCCGAGCCGGAGGAGGATTTGGAGACCTTCGGGATCACCCGCTGTTCGGTGTCGTGATAGCCGCAGTTCTCGCAATCGTAAGTCAGTTTCTTCAGCCCGGTGCTGCTGGTGGTGGCGGCGCGCAGCACCTCGGTGGTGGTCGACAGCGTGTGATAGTTGCACTTCGGACAGGCGCCGTAGGTCGAGAACCAGTTGCGATAGCGCAGGATGTCCATATGGGCGCAGCTCGGGCAGGCCCAGACGTCGTAATCGATCGACTTGAGGTATTCCTCCAGCCGCTGGCCGCCGTCCAGATGTTCGTCGTCGGCCTCCTCCCCCAGCCGATGCATCAGCGTGCCGCAGGCCGGACAGGGGCGCGGACGGCGGCGCAGATAGCGCCTGAGGCCGAAGCCGACCCCCGCCAGCGGCACCGCGACCAGCCCCCAGGCCCAGCTGCCCAAGCCCGCCAGTCGCCAGAAGATCCAGCTCCAGCCCTGGGCGAAGGTGCCGGCGTCATAGGTGCCGGGGTAATGGCCGGTCAGCTCATGGATGGTCTCGCCCACCCCGGTCTCGATCCCCGCCTGATAGGCGTCGTTGCGGAAGTCGGGCAGGAAGCCCACGTCGATCACCCGCTGCATCCGCGCGTCCCAGGACCCGTCGTAGCCGGCGCCGATCTCGATCCGCATGCGGCGGTCGGAGAGCGACACCAGCACCAGCACCCCGTCGTTGCGCTGTGCGTTGCCGATGCCCCAGGCGTTGAACAGCGCGGTGGCGAAGGGCTCGATCGGCCCGTAATGGCCATAATCGCTGAGGCTGGGGATCGTCAGCACCGTCATCTCGATACCGGTGCGGTCGTAAAGCCCGATCAGATCGTCGCGCAGCCGGCCTTCGGCCGCCACATCCAGCAGATCGGCGTAATCGTTGACGTACACGTCCAGATAGCCCGGCAGCGTGCCGCCGGCGGGATTGGGCAAAGTCTCGGCCTGCGGCGCGGCAAAGCTGGCGGGCGCCTCGGCCGGGGCGCCGGGCAGCGCGCCCTTGCGCGCCACCAGCAGCCCGACGCCATAGCCCAGCGCCAGCCCCAGGGCCACCACCAGCGCGGCGATCAGACCGGCGATCCTCAGGTCATGTCGGGTCATCGACGGGCGCCTCCTGCACTCCTCTGCGGCGGCACAGTAGCAGGCCATGCCAGCCGGTCCACAGGGGAAAACCCCCGGCACGAGAACATCGCGACCGGGGAGGCTGTCCACGCCTGCCGCACAATCGCGCCATGATCTGGCCAGATTGCCCGCTTAGCCTGCGGCAAGAGGCAAGGCAGGAATTGATCATGGATATCTTCGTCGCATTCGGACACTACCTGCTGCGCCTGCCATTCAGCATGGAGGCGCGGGTGTCGGCGTTCTACCTGTGCTGCACCTTCGTGCTGGCTGGCGCGATCTGGCTCGCACGCGGACGCCCGGCGCCGTTCCTGTCCTGGCTGCTGCCGCGCGCGGTCTATCGGCACCGGTCCAACCTGCTGGATATCAAACTGTTTCTGACCCACAACCTGGCCAGCTTTCTGGGCCTCTTCGGGGCGCTGATGTTCACCCCCGCGGTGGCGCACTGGATGCTGGGGCTTCTGGGCGGCGCGGCGGAGGGCGGGCTGCCGATCACCTGGGGCCGCAGCCTGGCGGCCACGGTGCTGATCGTGATGGCATCGGATTTCTGCAAATACTGGGCCCATCGCATCCACCATGAATGGAAGATCCTCTGGCCGTTCCACGCGGTGCATCATTCGGCGGACGTGCTGACGCCGCTGACGGTGATGCGTGCGCATCCGGTCGAGACCATCGTCCGCAACCTGCTGATCAGCGGGCTGGTGGGGATCGTGCAGGCCCTGATCCTGGTGCTGCTGGTGGGCCGCATCGACCTGGTGACCATCGCGGGGGCCAATGCGCTCTATTTCCTGTTCAACGCGCTGGGGTCCAACCTGCGGCACAGCCATATCTGGCTGAGCTACGGCTATGTGCTGGAGCATATCCTGATCTCGCCCGCCCAGCACCAGGTCCACCATTCGGTGGAGGTCAAACACCACGACAAGAACTATGGCTCGATCTTCGCGCTGTGGGACTGGATGTTCGGCACGCTCTACGTGCCCCGCGGCCGCGAGGCGCTGACCTTCGGCGTCTCCGACGCCGAGGGGCAGCGGCTGGAGCAGCCTTATCAGACGCTGGGGCAGGCATTGTTCAAACCCTTTGCCGAAAGCTGGCAGGCGATGGGCGCCCGCGCGCCCGGGGATGACCGCGCGCCGCTGGCCGAGACGATGACGCCAGGCTTCTCGCTCTGGCTCGACGCGCTGCGGGCGGCGGCGGCGCTGTGCGTGCTGTTCGGGCATATGGCGCATATCCGGTTTACCGGCGGAGACTATTACTTCCTGCGCGAGATCAACATCGCCTCGGACGCGGTGATCGTGTTCTTCGTGCTCTCCGGCGTGGTGATCGCCTATACCGCCGGGCGCGACGGCTCGCTCGGGCGCTATGCCTTCAACCGGGCGACGCGGCTCTATTCGGTGCTGATCCCGGCGCTGGCGCTGACGCTGGCCTTCGACGCCATCGGCACCCGGATCGACATGAACGCCTATCCGGCGGATTACTACGGCGTGCTGCCGGTGTGGGAGTTTCTGGCCCGCGGGCTGAGCTTTTCCAACGAGTGGCAGGGGCTGATGGAGCGGGTCCGGCTGGGCACCAACGGGCCGCTCTGGTCGCTGAGCTACGAGGTCGGCTTCTACATGCTGTTCGGCGCGGCGCTGTTCCTGCGCGGCGCGCTGCGCTGGGTGATGCTGGTCCTGATCGCGCTGGTCGTGGGGCTGCCGGTGCTGGCCCTGCTGCCGGCCTGGCTGATGGGCGTCGCGGTCTGGTCGCTGGGCGGGCGTCTGGCCCGGATCGCCGCGCCGCGGGCCTGGGCGCTGGCGCTGGTCCCGGCGGTGGCGCTGATCGTGCTGAAGGCCGCCGGGCTGGACCGGCTGCTGACGCTGGTCACGGCCCAGGCGGTCGCGCCGGTCAGCCATCACGCCCTGCTGGCCTATTCGGACGAGGTTCTGTGGAACAGCGTGATCGGCGCCTGCGTGGCGCTGCACCTGCTGGGGGTTCGCCACATCGCCCGGGATCGCCGCGGCGCGGCGCCGGGACCCGCGGCGCGCCTGGTGCGCTGGGTCGCGGGAGCGAGCTTCTCGATCTACGTGGTGCATTACCCGACGCTGCACCTGCTCGACGCCACCCTGCCCGACACGCTGCCCGGCTACAACCTGTGGCTTCTGGCGCTGACGCTGGGCACCTGCTTCGCCTTTGCTGCCCTGTTCGAACGCCCGCTCAAGCGTGTCCGCGCCCTTGTCGCGCCGCTCTGGGCGGCGGCGACAGGGGCGCTCGGCCGCGACCGGACCGGCACCGCCAAAGCGGCCGGATCTGCGGCCGGGGCCGCTAGAGTGGCCAGATCAGCGGCCAGGGCCGCTAGAGCGGCCAGATCAGCGGGATGAGCGCCGAGGCGAGCATCCCCACCGTCAGGTTCAGCGGGATGCCCACGCGCATGAAGTCGGTGAACTTGTAGCCGCCCGGCCCGTAGACCAGCATGTTGGTCTGATAGCCGATCGGCGTGGCGAAACTGGCCGAGGCCGCGATCATCACCGCCACCACCAGCGGCCGCGGGTCCACGCCCATCGCCTGCGCCAGCCCGATGGCGATCGGGGTGACCACCACCGCCACCGCATTGTTCGACACCAGCTCGGTCAGCACCGAGGTCAGCAGATAGATCGCCCAGACCACCAGGACGGGCGGCAGCAGGCTGAGGTAGGGAGAGATCAGCCCGACCACCAGCCGCACCGCGCCCGAGCTTTCCAGCGCCGCGCCGATGGCCAGCATCGAGAAGATCAGCGCCAGCAGCCGGCCGTCGACGAATGAGAACGCCTCGTCCGCGTCGATGCAGCGGGTGACCAGCACCGCCGCCACCGCCAGCACCGACAGGAACAGGATCGGCGCCACGCCGAAGGCCGCCAGCGCCACGATCCCCAGCAGCGCCGCGATGGCGATCGGGGCATGGCCGCGCCGGAACGCCCGCGCCGAGGGGTGCGAGACATCGACCATCTCCATCTCGGAGGCAAGCCGCTGGATGTCGCCGGGCGCCCCCTCGAGCAGCAGCGTATCGCCCACCCGCACCACCAGATCGTCCAGCTGCCGGCCGATGTTCTGGTTGCGCCGGTGCACCGCCAGCACATAGACGCCATAGCGCCGCCGCAGCCGCATCGAGCCCAGGCCGCGCCCGATCATCTTGCAGCCCGGCGAGATCAGCACCTCGACCGTGGTGGTCTCCACCGCCGAGATCTGGTCGACCCGCTTCAGCTCCTTGTTGCGCTGCAGGCTGAGCAGTTCGGTCATCCGGGTCCTGAGCACCACCCGGTCGCCCACCTGCAGCTGCACGCCGTCGAGGTTGCGACGCAGCGACTGGTCGCCGCGGATCACGTCGATCAGCCGCACGCCGTCGCGCTGGAACAGCTGCACCCCCAGCACCTCGCGCCCGATCAGGTTGCTTTCGGGGGGGATCACCGCCTCGGTGAAGAACTTCATCCGCGACTTGTCGCTCAGCAGGCTGGCCATGCTGGTGCGGTCGGGCAGCAGCCGCGGCGCCACGAAGCGCATGTAGAGCATGCCATAGACCACCAGCGCCAGCCCCAGCGGCGTCACCTCGAAGATCGAGAAGGCCGGCAGACCGGCGCTGCGGGCGACGCCGTCGACCAGCAGGTTGGTCGAAGTGCCGATCAGCGTCAGCGTGCCGCCCAGAATCGCGGCATAGCTGAGCGGGATCAGCAGCTTGCTGGGGGCGATGTCCAGCGTCCGGGCAATCTGGATGAAGACCGGAATCATCACCACCACCACCGGCGTGTTCGACACCACCGCCGAGGCCAGCAGCACGAATCCCATCAGCAGGGCGACCGCCATGCGCGGTCGGGTCTGCGCCTGGCTGCGCGCCAGATTGGTAAAGGCGTCGAGCGCGCCGGTGCGCACCAGCGCCCCCATGATGATGAACATCGCCGCGATGGTCCAGGGCGCCGGGTTCGCCAGCACCTTGAGCCCGGCCTCATAGGGCAGAACCCCGGTGATCAGCATCACCGCCACCCCGGCGATCGCCACCACCTCGGTGGGGAACATCTCGCGCAGGAACATAACGAACATGCCGGCCACGATGAGCAGCGTGAGAACGGCGCTTCCCGTTTCAGTCAGCGGAAAAATCTGCATATTTTGCTGTCAATTGCCCCAGAAAAACGGCCCGTGGGGGCCGCCGCCCACTTTCCCCGATTGCGCAGCACGGGGCAAGCGGTTCCTGCGGCCCGGCAGCGCGCTCAGGGCGCCGCCTGTTCCAGCCGCCCGCCGACGCGGACCATGCGCACCTGACGCGCCAGGCCGGTGCGGTCGTCGGTCTCGACAAAGACGCCCGACAGCGTCGCCTCGCCGGCGGCGGGGGTGAAGCGCGACTTCGCCATGCCGGTGATGAACCGGCGCATCGGCTCGGCCTTGTCCATGCCGATGACCGAATTGTAATCGCCGCACATGCCGGCGTCGGTCTGATAGGCGGTGCCGCCCGGCAGGATCTGGGCGTCGCCGGTGGGCACATGGGTGTGGGTGCCGACCACCAGGCTGGCACGGCCGTCGCAGAAATGGCCGATCGCCATCTTTTCCGAGGTCGCCTCGCAATGGATGTCGACGATCACCGCCTGCGCCAGCCCGCCCAGCGGATGCGCCCTGAGCACCGGCTCCAGCGCCGAGAACGGATCGTCGAAGGCGCGCTTCATGAACACCTGCCCCAGCACCTGGGTCACCAGCACCTTGCGGCCGCCCTTGGCGTTGAACAGCCGATGGCCGCGCCCCGGCGCCGTCTTGGCGAAGTTGATCGGGCGGACGATGCGGCTCTCCTGCTCGATCGCCTGCATCATATCCTTCTGATCGAAGGCGTGATCGCCCAGCGTCAGGCAGTCGGCGCCGGCCTCCAGCAGCAGCTTGGCGTGATCGCCGCTCAGCCCCATGCCGTTGGAGGCGTTCTCGCCATTAACGACGACGAAATCCAGCCGCCAGTCGGTGCGCAGGCGCGGAAGATGTTCAGCGATCGCCGTGCGGCCCGCGCGGCCCATCACATCGCCCAGATAAAGAAGTCTCATGCCGCTTGGTAGGGCGCCGCGCGACCGAGAGCAAGGGCAAGGCGACGCCGACGCAAAGCCGGCGCAATCCCGCCCGGCCCGGCACATTGTTTCCCATGCCGCCCCCGAAACCGCCGGCTTTGCCGCGCTTGGCGGGAAATCTGTTGAATTCTAGCGAATGTGCCCGGACAGTTTCCGGGATTTTCCGGACAGGCGGCGCCGCGCCTGTCCCTTGTCGAACTGCATAAGGTGTCACGATGTCCCAGCCGGTACTGCCCCTCGATCCCGAAACCCTGCTGTTGAAGACCGCCGATGCGCGCGCCGCGGCCCGGCCGCTGGCCGCGGCCTATCAGGCGCGCCAGCCGTTCCACTACGGCGGCTATGACGATTTCCTGCCGGCCGAGATCCTCGAGCGCGTGCGCGAGGAGCTGAAGACCCTGCCGGCCGCCGCCACCAGCTTTGACCGGCCGCAGGAGAAGCTGAAGTCCAGCTACATGCCCGAACGCCTGCCGCCCTATACCCGGCAGCTGTTCTACGCGCTGAACTCGCGCCCGGTGCTGGCCTTTCTGGAGGAGCTGACCGGCATTCGCGGATTGATCCCGGACCCCTATTTCGCCGGCGGCGGCGTGCATATGGTGGCCAATGGCGGCCATCTGGACATCCATGCCGATTTCAACCACCACGCCGGGCTCGATCTGGAACGTAGGGTCAACCTGCTGATCTATCTCAACAAGGACTGGAAGGAAGAATACGGCGGGTCCTTCGAAGTCTGGAACGACGAGATGACCGAAAAGGTCGAAAGCTATGTGCCGCTGTTCAACCGCATGTGCATCTTCTCGACCAGCTCGACCAGCTGGCATGGCAACCCCGAGCCGGTGAACCATCCCGGCGGCGAGCCGCGGATGTCGATCGCGCTCTACTATTACACCGCCACCTGGGACAGCACCCGACGGTCGCACACGACGCTGTTCAAACCGCGCCCCGGCACGGTGGACAAGCGCGACTGGATGGTGGCGCGACGCGCGGTCCTGCGCGAGGTGCTGCCGCCCTTCATCCACCGCAAGCTGGCCTGGAGGCTGGAAAAGCTGGGGTTCTGAGGCGCGCGGCGCGCCGTGTCACGGCCCTGGTCTTGCACAACGCGCGCCGGGCGGGCGCACCGGCGCAGCCTGTCACAGGACAGCCGCTAGACATCTCGTCCCCGCCGGTCAGCCCAGACGCGCGGCCTGCAGATCCAGCACCCGGCTTTCGGTCACGATCAGATCGAGCGGCTGGTCGGTCGGCTCCAGCGGCAGCGCCTCGGCCTCCTGCGCATCATAGGCGAAGCCGATGGCCAGCGTGGCGCGGCGGGCGCGCAACTGTTCCAGCGTGCGGTCGTAGAAGCCACCGCCATAGCCCAGCCGGTTGCCCGCCGCATCGAAGGCCACCAGCGGCACGATCAAGATCTCGGGTTCGAAATAGTCGGTCACCGCCGGGATCGCCGCCCCGAAGGGGCCGATGACGATCTCGCACCCGGGCTCCCAGCGGCTGAAGCGCAGCGGCAGCGCCACCCCCTGGATCACCGGCACCCCGACCGGACCGTAGGCCACCGCCTCGGCCATCGCCGGGCGCGGGTCGATCTCGGTCCGGATCGGCATGTAACCGGCCAGCGGCACGCCGCGATAGCCGGCCAGCACCGTGCTGAGCAGCCCGGCCCGACCGGCGCCGCCGGCGTCATGGGCGATCTGCCGGCGGGCGAAGGCGGCCTTGCGCGCCGCGACCTTGAGCGCGGCCAGATCGGTCACAGCAGCACCACCGTGGCCAGCCCGAGAAAGGCGAAGAAGCCCACCACATCGGTCACCGTGGTCACGAAGACGCCCGAGGCCAGCGCCGGATCGACGCCGATCTTGTCCAGCAGGATCGGCACCGCCACCCCCGACAGCGCCGCGACGAAAAGGTTGATGATCAGCGCTGCCGCGATCACCGCCCCCAGCAGCGGCGTGCCGAAGATCAGCGCCGTCATCACCCCCAAGGGAATCGCCAGCGTCAGCCCGTTCATCAGCCCCACCAGCATCTCGCGCCGGATCACCCGCCAGGCGTTGGCCGGCGTCAGGTCGCGGGTGGCGATGGCGCGCACCGCCACGGTCAGCGACTGGGTGCCGGCGTTGCCGCCCATCGAGGCGACGATCGGCATCAGCACCGCCAGCGCCACCAGCACGGCGATGGTATGTTCGAACTGGGCGATCACCAGCGCCGCCAGCGCCGCGGTGCCCAGGTTGACCACCAGCCAGGGGATGCGCCGCTTGGTGGTGTCGATCACCCGGTCCGACAGCGAGCTTTCCTCGCCCACCCCGGCCAGGCGCAGGATGTCCTCCTCGTTCTCCTCGTCGAGAACGATCATCGCGTCGTCGATGGTGATGACACCGACCAGCCGCCCCTCGGCATCCACCACCGGCGCCGAGATCAGGTGATACTGGTTGAAGGCATAGGCGACGTCGGCCTGATCCTGATCGACCGGGATGACCTGAAACACCTCCTCGGCGATATCCTTCAGCAGCACCTCGCGACGCGATCCCATCAGCTTGCCCAGCGTCACATTGGCCACCGGATGCATCCGCGGATCGACCAGGATGACGTGATAGAACTGCTCCGGCAGCTCCTCGCTGCTGCGCAGATAGTCGATCGCCTGACCGACGTTCCAATGTTCGGGCGCGAAGACCACCTCGCGCTGCATCAGACGGCCGGCAGAGTTCTCCGGATAGGTCAGCGCCTGCTGCACCGCCAGCCGGTCCGAGGCCTCCAGCGCGCCGAGGATCGCGGCCTGCTCGGGCGCCTCCAGATCCTCGACCAGATCGACGACATCGTCGCTGTCGAGCTCGCGCACCGCCTCGGCCAGCACCTGCGGGTGCAGCAGGCGGATCACCTCTTCGCGGATGCCTTCCTCGAGCTCGGACAGGATCTCGCCGTCGAACTCGCGGCCATAAAGCCGGATCAGCCGCGCCCGGTCGTAGGAATTGATCTGTTCCAGAAGGTCGGCGATGTCGGCCGCATGCAGCGGCTCCATCAGCTCGATCAGCTTCTCGCGGTCATCGACGTCGACGGCATAGAGAATC
>JBFXGQ010000051.1:0-14184 GCA_050177915.1 Pseudodonghicola sp.
ATGTTCTTGGCCAGGTCTAGGCCGACAGTGGTAACTTGCATGGGGTGGCTCCTCTCAGTTGCAGATTCTGACACCTGCAGTATGGCGCATTGCGACGCCGGGAGCGGGAGCCATCCACCCCATCTGCACCAGGGCGTTCCTGTCGCAGGTGCTGGGGCATTGATCGCGCCGGAGGATAGCGGTCCCGCGATCGGTCGGTTCGACCCCGACCGGGGCGGCGGCGGACGGGGGCAGTCCGGATCGGTCGCGAAGCCGAAGCTCGACACCCCGCGGGCGTGCTCGGAAAGCGGAGCTGCCGGTTGATCGGCGGATAGGCCCGCGACGGGCAGTCGGGCCGTTCGCAGAGATAGCAGTTCCCCCCGATCGGCACCGGCTGCATCGCGCCCGGATCCAGATCCTGCGCATAGATCAGCCCCGGCGCATAGGCGATGTCGCAGCCCAGCCCGATGGCGAAGCGCGCCGCCGGGCTGGCATAGGTGCCGACCTGCCGCGTCACCCTGCGCGCGACCGGGAAATAGGTGGTGCCGTCGGGCATGGCGACCACCTGGGTCTGCGCCCGTTCGGGCGTCTCGAAACAGCTGTGGATGTTCCAGAGCGGGCAGGAGCCGCCGAAATTCGAGAAATGGGAGCGTCCGGCGCTGAACCGTTTCGACACATTGCCGGCGCGGTCCATGCGCACGAAGAAGAACGGCACGCCGCGCGCCTCGGGCCGTCGCAGGGTGGTCAGGCGGCTGCGCGGCGCCGCCCGGGGCTCCTATGTCTATCTGTCGGGCTGGATGGTCGCCGGGCTGCGCAACCGCTGGGGCCATCTGCCCGACCAGTTGACGCATGAGAAGACCGCCGTCGCCGATCTGATCGCGGAGATCTATACCTCGCTGCGGCAGGCCGACGAGGTGGCGCAGAACGACCACCATCGAAGCGACCCGCGCCAGGGCGGTCGCCGCGATCGAGGGGTTCGAGACCCATGTGGTGCCGATCATCGCCGATATCGGCGCAGGTTTCGGCAACGAACATGCCACCTATCTGCTGGCCAAGGCGCTGATCAAGGCCGGCGCCTGCTGCCTGCAGATCGAAAACCGGGTCTCCGACGCCAAGCAATGCGGCCATCAGGACGGCAAGATGACGGTACCGCGCGAGGATTTCCTCGAAAAGCTGCGCGCCGGCCGTCTGGATCTCGAGGAACTGGGGGTCGAGGGTGGCGTCATTGTCGCCCGTGCCGACAGTCTTGGCGCCGGGCTGACCCGGAAGGTACCGGTCAGCCAGGCGCCGGGCGATCTGGCCGCGGATTACATCAAATGGCTGGATCCCGAGGCGATCACCGAGGCCAGGCAACGCGCGGAAATCCGGCGCGGTATCGCGGCGGTCAAGCACCAGCACGAGGTGGGTTCCGATCTGGGCGACAGCTTCAAGGAGATGGTGGGCGGTGCGGCCAACACGATGAACCAGTTCGCCGCCGAGTAGGCCGCGCGGGCACCGCCCCGCCGGGGCGGCGGCCTTTGCCGTCAGCCGCCGGAATAGGGGGCGAACCGGGATCGGTTGGGATCGGGGCGCAGCTCTCGTCCGGTGGCGGGAAAGGCGCGTTGCGGGCAGGCCGGGCGGTCGCAGACCTTGCAGCCGGCACCGATCGGGGTGGCAAGCGCCGGGTTCCTCAGATCCAGCCCGCTAGCATAGACCAGCCGGTCCGCATGGGCCAGATCGCAGCCCAGCGCCACGGCAAAGCGTTTGACCGGGGCACCATAGCCGCCGGCGCCATGGCTGACCGTGCGCGCGACCCAGAGGTATGACCGCCCGTCCGGCATCTGCGCGATCTGGGTCAGCACCTCTCCCGGTCGGGAAAACGCCTCGTAGACATTCCACAAGGGGCAGGACCCGCCGATGCGACTGAAGTGGAAATCTGTCGCCGATTGCCGTTTGGAGATGTTGCCGGCCCGGTCCACCCGGACGAAGAAGAAGGGCACGCCGCGCGCCTGCGGCCGCTGCAGGGTCGACAGCCGGTGACAGGTGGTCTCGAACCCCACGCCGAACCGGCGCGCGAGCAGCTCGATATCATAATGTTCCGCCTCCGCCGCCTCGACAAAGGCACCATAGGGCAGGATCACCGCACCGGCGAAATAATTGGCCAGCCCGATGCGCAGCAGGTCGCGCGCCTCGGCGCTGTCCATTGGCGCCTCGGCGGCCAGCCGGTCGATCTCCGCCCCCTGTTCGAGAAAGGCCAGCTGCGTCGCCATCTGGAACCCCCGCTGCCCCGGCGACAGGCGGGCCGACAGGGTCAGCAGCCGCGCGCCGGGATCAAAGCGGCGCAGCGCCGCCGCCCCATCCTCCAGCGTCACCCGGATGCCGTGGCGCCCGGCCAGCCGGTCGGTCAGCCCCTCGGCCATCCGCCCCGGGCGTAGGCCCCGGCCGATGGCTTCGGCCGCCTCGTCGAGCGAGGGGATATAGTTGCGATGGGTGTAGAAATAATCGCGCACCGCCTCGAAGGGGGCGAGGGTGGCGCCCAACTCTCCGGTGATGCGGCCGCTGATCAGGTCGATCTGTTCGGCCGCCTCGCGCAGCCGCGCCTGCATGGCGATGATGGCGCGGGCGACATCGGGCATGTTGGCCGCAATCTCGCGCACCTCGGCCAGGGCGGCGCCGGCGCCCTGATCGGCGAGTGCGGCGCGCAGATCGGGGATCAGCCGCGCCTCCTCGGCTTCCGAGAACATCTGCACGTCGAGGCCGAAGACCGCGTTCAGCTTCAACAGCACCGGCACGGTCAAGGGCCGCTGGTTGCGCTCCATCTGGTTGAGATAACTGGGCGACAGCCCCAGCGCCCGGGCCAGCGCCGCCTGGCTCATCCCCCGCTCCTCGCGCAGGCGGCGCAGACGCACCCCCATGAAGGCCTTTTTCATGACTGAACCCTTTGCAACATTCGCAGATTCCGCAAGTGTCATTCGCAAATCTATTCATTTTCAGTAGTTTATATGAAGTCATCCGTTGTGTGAACCTCTGCCTTGCCAATCTTGCGAATGGCCCGAGACCGCGAGGCAGATGATGACCCACCGCCCAGACCCCGACCCAGACCCAGGCGCCGCGACCGTGACGGTCGAGATGATCTTTCCCGATCAGGCCAACCATTACGGCACGCTGTTCGGTGGCAACGGCCTGTCGCTGATGGCCAAGGCGGCCTTTGTCGCCGCCAGCCGGCGGGCGCGCGGTCCGGTGGTTCTGGCCAGCGCTACGCGCGGCAGTTTTTCTGCCCCGGTGCGGGTCGGGGATCTGCTGGAGCTGAGCGCGAGGGTCACCCGGGTCGGGCGCGCCTCGCTCTCCGTCGCGGTGGAGGGGGTGGCGGAGGAGATCGCCACCGGCCAGCGCCGCGCGGTGCTGTCGGGCGCGTTCGAGATGGTGGCGGTGGATGCGGCCGGGCGGCCGCGCCCGCTCGCGGCAGAGGATTTCACAAAGGAAGAAACAGCATGAAGACGCATGAGGTGCGGACCTATAAATCCGCCGAACATCTGGCCCGCGAAGACCAGCTGGCCTGGAAGATCGCCGAAGTGGCGGCCGATCCGGTGGCGGTCGAACCGCAGGTGGCCGAGATGATCATCAACCGGGTGATCGACAATGCGGCAGTCGCCGCGGCCTCGGTCGCGCGCCGCCCCGTCGCCTCGGCCCGGGCGCAGGCGCTGTGCCACCCTTACGACCCCGGCGCCACGGTCTTCGGCATGGCCGAGGGCACCCGCGTCAGCCCGGAATGGGCGGCCTGGGCCAATGGCACGGCGGTGCGCGAGCTGGATTTCCACGACACCTTCCTGGCCGCCGAATATTCTCACCCCGGCGACAATATCCCGCCAATTCTTGCCGTGGCGCAGCATTGCGGGTTGTCGGGGGCGGATCTGATCCGCGGACTGGCGACCGGCTATGAGATCCAGGTGGATCTGGTCAAGGGCATCTGCCTGCACGAGCACAAGATCGACCATATCGCCCATCTCGGACCCTCAGCCGCCGCCGGCATCGGCACGGCGCTGAACCTGCCCGTCGAGGTGATCTGGCAGTCGATCCAGCAGGCGCTACATGTCACCACCACCACGCGGCAGAGCCGCAAGGGTGAGATCTCCAGCTGGAAGGCCTATGCTCCGGCCTTTGCCGGCAAGATGGCGATCGAGGCGGTGGACCGGGCGATGCGCGGCGAGGGGGCGCCGAGCCCGGCCTGGGAGGGGGAGGACGGCTTTATCGCCTGGCTTCTGTCGGGGCCCGAGGCGGTCTATCACGTGCCGCTGCCGGAGGCGGGCGAGGCCAAGCGCGCGATCCTCGACACCTACACCAAGGAACATTCGGCCGAATACCAGTCCCAGGCGCTGATCGACCTCGCCCGCCGCATGGGGCCGAAGATCGGCGATCTATCCAAGGTGAAGTCGATCCTGATCGAGACTTCGCATCACACTCACAACGTCATCGGCACCGGCGCCAACGACCCACAGAAGATGGACCCGAAAGCCTCGCGTGAGACGCTGGACCATTCGATCATGTATATCTTCGCCGTGGCGCTTGAGGATGGCGGTTGGCACCATGTCGACAGCTACAGTCCTGAGCGGGCGCAGCGGCCCTCGACCGTGGCGCTGTGGCACAAGATCTCGACCGCCGAGGATCCGGACTGGACGCGCCGCTATCACGCCCGCGACCCGAAGGAGAAGGCCTTTGGCGGACGGGTGACGGTGACGCTGGATGACGGCTCGAAGATCGTCGACGAACTGGCACTGGCCGATGCGCACCCGGATGGCGCCCGCCCCTTCGGGCGCGCCGACTACAAGCGCAAGTTCCTCACGCTGTCCGAGGGCGTACTGAGCGCCGGCGAACAGGCCCGCTTCCTGGCCGCCGCCGAAGGACTGGCCGATCTGACGGCCGGCGAACTGGGACAGATCAATTTCACCGTGACGCCGGACAAGCTGGGCCCCCCGCGCCCGCACGGCATTTTCGACTGGAGGGCATGAGGATGAGCGATCCCATCAGGAAACCGAAGAAATCCGTGGCGCTGTCGGGTGTCACGGCGGGCAATACCGCGCTGTGTTCCGTGGGTCAGAGCGGCAACGACCTGCATTATCGCGGCTACGATATCCTCGATCTGGCCGAGGCCTGCGACTATGAGGAGGTGGCGCATCTGCTGATCCATGGGCATCTGCCCACTGCGTCGGACCTGGCGGCCTATCGCGCCAAGCTGCGGGGCCTGCGCGGCCTGCCGAAGGCGGTGCGCGAGACGCTGGAGGCGATCCCGGCGGCTGCGCATCCGATGGACGTGCTGCGCTCGGGCGTCTCGGCGATGGGCTGCGCGCTGCCCGAGGCGGCGGATCACAACACGCCCGGCGCGCGCGACATCACCGACCGGCTGATCGCCGCGCAGGGCTCGATGCTGCTCTACTGGTATCACTATGCCCAGAACGGCCGGCGGATCGAGGTCGAGACCGAAGACGACAGCATCGCCGGGCATTTCCTGCACCTGCTGCACGGGCGGGCGCCTTCGGCCGATCACGTGCAGGCGATGCAGACCACGCTGAACCTCTATGCCGAGCATGAATTCAACGCCTCGACCTTCACCGCGCGGTCGATCGCCGGCACCGGGTCCGATGTCTATTCGGCGGTGACGGGGGCCATCGGCGCCCTGCGCGGGCCCAAGCACGGCGGCGCCAACGAAGTCGCCTTCGAGATCCAGAAACGCTATGACAGCCCCGACGCGGCCGAGGCCGATATCCGCGACCGGATGGCGCGCAAAGAGGTGATCATCGGTTTCGGCCACCCGGTCTATACCGTCGCCGACCCGCGCAACGTGGTGATCAAGGAGGTCGCCCGGCGGCTGTCGCGCACGGCGGGGTCGATGAAGATGTTCGACATCGCGGCGCGCATCGAACAGGTGATGTGGGACGAAAAGCGGATGTTCCCCAATCTGGACTGGTATTCGGCCGTCTCCTATCACCTGTTGGGGGTGCCGACGGCGATGTTCACCCCGATCTTCGTGATCGCCCGCACCGCCGGCTGGGGCGCCCATGTGATCGAGCAGCGCGAGGACAACAAGATCATCCGCCCCTCGGCCAATTACACCGGGCCGGAAGATCGCGCCTTCGTGCCGCTGGACCGGCGCGGCCTGTCGCTGTCGGCAGCGGCGGAGTGACGCCGATGACCTATCTGATCGCGGACGATCTGCCTTGCGAAAGCGCCGGCCGGCGCTTTCGCAAGGCGCTGAACCAACCGGGCATCTTGCGCCTGCCCGGCGCCCATAACGGCCAGGCGGCGCTGCAGGCGAAGGCCGCAGGCTTTGGCGCGCTCTATCTCTCGGGGGCGGCGATGACCGCCTCGATGGGCCTGCCCGATCTGGGCATCATCACGGTGGACGAGGTCGCCTTCTTCATCCGCCAGATCGCGCGGGCCTCAGGCCTGCCGCTGCTCGTCGATGGCGACACCGGCTATGGCGAGGCGCTGAACGTCATGCACATGGTGCGGGTCTTCGAGGAGGCCGGCGCCGGCGCGGTGCATCTGGAAGACCAGCTCTTGCCGAAGAAATGCGGGCACCTGAACGACAAGAAACTGGCGCCGGCGGCCGATATGGCGGCCAAGGTCGCGGCCGCGGCGCGGGCAGCGCGCGATCTCGTCGTCATCGCCCGCACCGATGCGGCGGCCTCGGAAGGGCTCGAAGGGGCGATCGCGCGGGCGAAGCTCTATGTCGAGGCAGGCGCCGATGCGATCTTTCCTGAGGCGCTGACAAGCGTCGAGATGTTCAGGGAGGTCCGCGCCGCGCTGCCCGGGGTCAAGCTCTTGGCCAATATGACCGAGTTCGGCCGTACCCCGGCGCTGACCGCCCAGGAATTCCAGACCCTGGGCTATGACATGGTGATCTGGCCGGTGTCGTCCCTGCGCGTCGCCAACAAGGCGCAGGAACGGCTCTATGCCGCGCTGGCCCGCGATGGCGCGACCACCGCGATGATCCCTGAGATGCAGACCCGACAGGAGCTTTACGACACCATCGGCCTCAATACCTTCGAGGCGCTGGACCGGACCATCGCCGCCTCGGTCGCGCCGGAGTGGACCGCCTAGGACCCGTCCGCGCGACGGCGCGAAAGGCCCGCCGGATGCGGGCCTTTCGTGCGGTTCGCGAGACGGCGGTCAAAGCGGTGCGCCAACGTCGATCCTGTTGCCGTCGGGATCGGCCAAGACGAAGGCCCGCAGGCCTTAGGCCTTGTCCCGCAGCCTTTTGAGGAGGCGCAGACCGAGAGAGAGGCGGCGGTCGTGAACGGTCTGGACATCCGACACCATCTGCCAGCGTCGCAAGGACCAGACCGCGCGGCCCGGCGCCGGATTGCGCGGCGTCCGCCGGGCGCGAAGACCGGCGGCGCGGATCGAACGGGGCCGGTTCGTTCAGCTCAGGACTTCGACCAGAACGAAGCGTTCCCAGACCAGCGCCATGTCCGGGGAAAACCCGCCGTTCCGCTGGAAGTGGGCCCGATGTCCGGCCCGCCAGTCCGCAAGGCTGTCGTCCTCGCCCTCCGCCAGGGCCATGGCTTCGGTCACCTCGTCGAACCGGCAGTGGATGAGCTCGACCGTCTCGATCACCAGCGCCGGGGTGCCGTCCCGGCTCAGGGCGATATCGCGCCGTCCGATGACGGGCATGGGCTCGCCTGCCTGATGGTCCCGCAGCGCGCCACAGGTGGCCCGCTTCTTGCCCGCGCGCACGAGGGACAGCAGCGCGTCGCACAGGGCCGCACTGTCGCCGAACTTGAAGGTCTCGGCCGTGGGGTAGCGCGCCTTCAGCGCGTCGAGCGTTTCCGGCATGGTCTGATGCGTCTTCTTCGGCGGTCTCTTGGGGGCGTCGGGACGTCGCGCCGCGGGGCGCAGTCGTCGCCCGGCGATGGACCCGTGCCCTCAGCCTTCCCCGGTCCCGGTCTGGCCGAGGGTGAGCAGGGCGCGGCGGAACTCCGGATCGCTCAGCACCACCTCGCCGGCGCCGAGCGCCTTGGCGTGGCTGAGCGCGCGGGCGGTGAGGCTCTGGGCGGTCTCGATGGCGCGGGGCAGGGCGAGGCCCCGCCCGAGCCCCGCGACCAGCAGCCCGGCGAAGAGATCGCCGGTGCCGGGCAGGGCGATGGGCAGACGCACGGCCGGGTGGCGGCTGGGGCCTTCGGGGCCGAGCAGCACGGTTTCGAGCTGGCCCGGGCCGGTGTCGCCGAGCACGCAGCCGGTGGCGATCAGATGTGCTTCGCGCGCGATGTGCAGCGCTTCGCGCGCCGCCTGAAGATCGGCCAGCGTGTGGATCTGCTGCCCGGTGAGCCAGGCGAGTTCGAAGGGGTTCGGCGTGGCGAGATCGGCCATCGGCAACAGCCGGTCGCGCATCACCCCGGCGATGGCTTCTGGTACATAGAGGCCGGGCCCCTCGTCACCCATCACCGGGTCGCAGATGTAGCGCAGGCTCGGGTTCGCGGCCTTCGCCTCGGCCACGAAATCCGCCACCATCTCGGCCACATCGAGCGAGCCGATATAGCCGGTGAGGATGTAATCCGCCCGTTCGGGAAGGCCGCGTTCGCGCGCGCCTTGCAGCAGGTCGGAGAAGAATTCGGGCGGCAGGGCACGGCCGCGCAGGGTCGGGTAGTCGGGTGTGTTCGAGAAGACCACGGTGGGGATCGCCGCCACCTCCAGCCCTGCCGCCTGCATCGGGAACAGGGCGGCGGAATTGCCGACATGGCCGAAGACCACCTGGCTCTGGATCGAAATGACGAAAGGGGGGCGTTTCATGCAGTGCCGTCCAGTCTTGCGCTCCAGTCCTCGACCCGGCGGCTCTCCAACCGCCGGACCGCGTATTTGCGCCAGCCCTCGGCCAGAACGTCGAGCGCGGCGATCCCCTCGAGCTCCGAGAGGTTCATCCGGTCCACATAGAGCGCATACCAGAGCCGGTGCAATGTCCAGTCCGGTGCCCGGCGGTCGATCAGCTCCAGCCGGTCGCCGGTGGCTACGGTGCCGGGCTCAAGGACGCGGTAATACCACCCGGTGCGCCCGGTCTGCTGCACGCGCCGCGCCATGTCGGGCACGCCGACGCGGTGGTTGAGCTTCCAGCAGGGCTGGCGCCCCTGCGAGACCTGGATCAGAGCCGTGCCCAGGCGGAACACGTCCCCCACGGCGACAGTGTCCTCGGTCAGCCCGGCGGTCGAGATATTCTCGCCGAACCCGCCGGGCGCGTTGAGCACCGGCAGCTCGCCCAGCTCCGCGCGCCAGTCGGCGTAATGCTCGTGCGGGTAGTGGTGCACCGCCTTCTCGATGCCGCCATGCACCCGCCGGTCGGCCTGTTCGTCGCCTGCGAACCCCTCGGGGCCGAGGGGCAGCGGGCGGTCCACCGGCGTCTTGACGATGCCGCTTCGGGCATCGGTGCCGGGCAGCGGCGCAATGCGGCCGGTCAGCAGGGTGATCGGGGAAAGGGTCATGGGGGCCTCTTGTCTTTTGCCTCTCTTTGGCAAATCACTGGCCCAATCAGAAGTGCCAGTATCGAACAATCTGAATAGGCCGGTTTCTGCCATGCGCGAGCCTCTCGCCCTCGATCTGGAACCGGGCCACGGCGGCCCGCTGTTCCTCGCCATCGCCGAGGCGATCACCCGCGACATCACCCGCGGGCGGCTGAAGCCCGGGGCGCGGCTGCCCGGCACGCGGGCGCTGGCGCGCGAGCTGGGGGTGCATCGGAACACGGTGGATGCCGCCTATCAGGAGCTGTTGACCCAGGGCTGGCTGCAGGCGGAACCGGCGCGGGGCACCTTCGTCGCGCAGGACCTGCCGCAGGGGATGCTGGTCCGCAGACCCGTGCGCGCGCCGATGGACCCGGTGGCGCCACGCGCGGGGCTCGCGTTCAGCGACGGCGCGCCGGACCCCAAGCTGGTGCCCGACAAGGCGCTGGCCCGGGCCTTTCGCCGGGCGCTGCTGTCGCCCGCCTTCCGCGCCGGGGCCGATTACGGCGATGCGCGCGGCACGCCCGCGCTGCGCGAGGCACTGGCAGGCTATCTCGCCACCGACCGGGGCGTGGTGGCGGACCCGTCGCGGCTGCTGATCGCGCGGGGCAGCCAGATGGCGCTGTTCCTGGCAGTGCGGGCTGCGCTGTCTCCGGGTGAGGTCATCGCGGTGGAGGAGCCGGGCTATCCGCTCGCCTGGGAGGCGTTCCGCGCGGCGGGGGCGCAGGTGCGGGGCGTGCCGGTGGACGGCGGCGGCCTGCGGATCGACGCGCTGGAGGCTGCGCTGGCTCGCGATCCGCGCATCCGGGCGGCCTACGTCACGCCGCATCATCAATACCCGACCACGGTGACCATGGGCGCGGCGCGGCGGTTGCAGCTTCTGGAGCTGGCGCAGCGCCATGGGGTCACGCTGATCGAGGATGATTACGACCACGAATACCGGTTCGAGGGCCGCCCGGTGCTGCCGCTCGCTGCCCGCGCGCCCGATGGTCTGCCGCTGATCTACGTGGGCTCGCTCTCAAAACTGCTCTCACCGGGGATCCGGCTGGGCTATGCGCTGGCGCCCGAGCCGTTGTTGACCCGCATGGCCGAGGCGCGGGCCGCCATCGACCGGCAGGGCGACGCACCGCTCGAGGCGGCGCTGGCGGAGCTGATCCGCGATGGCGATCTCGGTCGTCATGCCCGCAAGGCGCGGCGGGTCTACCGGGCGCGGAGGGATCTGCTGGCGGGACTGCTGGGGGAGCAACTTGCCGGAAGCGTCACCTTTGACTTGCCCGCCGGGGGCCTCGCGCTGTGGCTGCGCTGCGCGGGCGTTCGGGCCGAGACCTGGGCCGAAGCCGCGGGGCAGGCGGGTCTGGCGCTGCTGCCGGGCACGCGCTTCGCGCTGGAGCGCCCGGCGCCGCAGGCCTTCCGGCTGGGCTATGCGGCGCTGGACGAGGCGCAGATCGCCCGGGCGGTGGAGATCCTCGCCCGCAGCTGGCCCGGCTGAGCCTCGCGCGACCTCGGGGGCCGCAGAAATCCCGCGATTGCGCAACTCTCGGCCCTTTCGCCGCCCCCCCGGTTCGCTATAGTCGCGCGATCGACCGGGGCGGAGGCCAGAGATGACAGCGAATCCAGCGCGCGCGAAGGAGCCGAAGGACACGCAGGGGCGGGCGGTTTCGCCCGAGCGCGCCATGCTGATGCTGCGCGCGGTCGAGATGTATTTTCTGGAGGAAGCCTCGCGGTCCGAGATCGGCGACAGGCTGGGCATCAGCCGGTTCAAGGTCGCCCGCCTGCTGAAGGAGGCGCGCGAGCTGGGCATGGTCAATATCTCCATCGCGCGGCCCGACGGGCTGGACCCGCATCGCTCGGACCTGCTGCGGGCGCGCTGGAACCTGCCGCGCTCCATCGTGGTGCCGACCGCGCCGGACGACAGCATTCCGCAGCTGCTGGCCGAGGCCGCGGCCTCCTATCTGGACGAACATGTCACGGCCGATGACGTGCTGGGCCTGTCGTCGGGGCGCACCACCAGCCGGATCGCCCGGCTGATCAAGTCGCTGCCGCATTGCACCATCGTGCAGATCGCCGGCGTCGCCTCGGCCACCAGCCTGTGGGAAAACCCGACCGAGACCATTCGCCGGATGACGCAGCTGACCGCCGGCCCGTCCTATCCGATCTTCGCGCCGATCGTGCTGAGCACCGGGGCCGCGGCGGAGGCCCTGCGCAACGAGCCGGGCATCGCCGAGGCCTGTGCCCGCTTCGACGATCTGACCCGGGTGGTGATCACCTGCGCCCCCTGGGTGGCGGGGGAGTCGATGATCCACGATTCCGTCACCCCGGCGGATCAGGCGCTGGTCGCCGCCTGCGCACCGGCGGGTGAGGTGCTGGCCAATGTGCTGGACGCGGAAGGGCGCGAAACGGCGGAAAGCTTTACCGAGCGGGCGCTGGCGATCTCGATCCCGCAGCTGAAGAAGATTTCGGATGTCATCCTGGTCGCCGGCGGGCAACGGCGGCACGACGCGATCCTCGCCTGCATGCGGGCGGGGATCGTCGACACGCTGATCACCGACAGCCTGACGGCCCAGTTTCTGATCGACAACGCCCCCGAGGCGGAGGCGTCGCCGGCCGGTTGAGGCGCGGGTCTACCCCTTGACCCCGGTCATGGTGATACCGCGGATGAAGGCGCGGCGGGCGAAGAGGAAGGCCAGCACCATAGGGATCGTCACCACCGTGGCGGCGGCGAAGCTGCGGCCGTAATTGGTGTCGAACTCGGACCGGTACTGCATCATCGACAGCGTCGCGGTCATCTTGTCCTGGCTCTGCACCACGATCAGCGGCCAGTAGAGATCGTTCCAGTGCGACACGAAGGAGAAGATCGAGAAGGCCGCCACCGCCGGCACCGCCGAGGGCAGGATCAGCCGCAGCACGATCTCGATCTCGGAAAACCCGTCGACCCGGGCGGCGTCGATGATCGAATCCGGAAAGCCCTTGAAGAACTGCCGGAACAGGAAGATCGCGAAGACCGAGACGAAGAAGGGGAACATCATCGACACATAGGTGTCGAGCAGCCCCGCCTTGACCACGCCCAGATAGATCGGGATCGAGGTGACGTTGATCGGGATCGTCAGGCAGGCGATCACCGTGCCGAGCAGCACCCTTGAGCCGCGGAACCTGAGTTTGGCCAGCGCATAGGCGGCCGGCACGGCGGTGATGATCTGCACGATCAGGATGCCCAGGCAGACGATCAGGCTGTTCAGGATGAAGCGCGGATAGGGCTGGCCGAAGATCACGTCGTAATAATTCTGCCAGCCGGCGAAGGTCTTGGGCAGAATGCTGAAATCGGCGTCGAACACCTCGTTCGCGGGTTTCAGGCTGGAAGAGATCATCCAGATATAGGGAAACACCATCGCCCAGGCCCCGGCAAAGAGCACGAGCGTGACGAGGGCGTGAAACGGCCGGACACGGCGCAGCCGGTCCGCAAGGCGGGCGGGGAGGGAGAGAGCGGTCATGACGGGCCTCAGGGATGCGCGTGGCGGTCGGCCCAGAAGGTCTGGACCAGGGCGAAGAGGAAGATGATGCCGAGGAAGAACACCGACAGCGCGGCCGAATAGCCCATGTTGAAATATTCGAACCCCTCCAGGAAGGTCAGGTAGAGAAACACCTCCGAGGCGTGATCGGGCTTGCCCTTGGTCAGGATCGCCACGGTGTCGAACAGCTTGAAGGCAGTGATCGACGAGGTCACGGCGACGAAGACCGAGGTGGGCGCCAGCATCGGCCAGGTGACCCGCAGGAACTGGTCGACCGGGTGGTCGGCGCCGTCGATGGCGGCGGCCTCGTAAAGGCTTTTGGGGATGGCGGTGAGGCCGGCCAGAAACAGCACCATGTTGAAGCCGATGATCGACCAGATCGAGATCCCGGCGAGCGAGAACAGCACCGTGTCGGGGCTGCCGAGGAAGTTCAGCGTCGGCAGGCCGAGCCAGGCGAGGGTGTTGTTCAGCACCCCCTGCCGGCTGTCCATCAGCGCCGCCCAGACCAGCGCCATGGCAGCGAGGGTCGAGGTCACCGGCAGGAAGTAGATCACCTCGAGGATCGAGCGGAACTGCTTGCGCGCCTGAATGGCGATGGCCAGAAACAGCGGGATGACGAAGGCGCCGGGCAGGAACAGCGCGGCATAGATCAGCGTGTTGTGCAGCGCGTTGCCGAATTGCGCGTCGTTGAACATCCGGCGGTAATTCTCAGTGCCGATCCAGTCCCAGTTGTCGCTGACCAGGGTGTAATCGGTGAAGCTGGTCAGCACCACCAAGAGCATCGGCAGCAGATAGATCAGCACGATCAGCAGGGTGGCGGGCGCCGCCAGCGCATAGGCAAGCCGGGTCTGGCGCCGCGCGATCGCGGAGGGCGAGGGGCTGCTCATCGGGCGACCTCGGGGCTGGGGTGCAGGCGGCGGGCGGGGGCGCGCAGGCGGGCGCCCTGACCGTCGAACAGCAGCATGGCCGAAAGCGGCGCCGCGACTCGCAGCCGTTCGGGCAGGGGGCCGGGGGGCGGGCTGCCCACCGCCTTTTGCGCCCGCACCCTGAGGGCGATGTCGGGCATCTGCGCCAAGGTGCCATGCACCACGATCTCGGCCCCCAGATCCTCCACCGCCTCGCGGCAGAGATCGAGGGTGATCTTCGGCCCCTCCATCGGGGCGGCGGCGATGCCGGGCTGGTCGCTAAGCCCGTTCGCGTCGGGGAGCAGACCGACGATCAGATCCGCGCCGGCG
>JBFXGQ010000052.1:0-14165 GCA_050177915.1 Pseudodonghicola sp.
ACCCCGGAGAGGCGCTTATGCAGCGCTTCCAGGTCAGGCTCCAAAGTCGTGATGTTGAAGCGCGCCGGCCGTTCGGTCGAAATTCCGAAGTTGTGGCCTGAGACTTTGCCGCCAAAGGCAGTGCGCTGGAGATACAGAAAGCGTGCTGCCCGCTGCATGTCAGTGAGCGTCTGGGGGTTGAGATCAACCAAGCGGTTGAAATTTGCCTGCGTCGTGATCTGAAAGCGCAGAAGGTCGAGAAATGCGACATAGTGCTCCTGCAGTACGCGAAACAGATTGTAAACGTCGCGGCCTGCATCGTTGATGAACTCTGCCCTCGGCCGTGCCCTGCGTCGTAGGAAAATCCCCCCCATGCCGACGAAGGGCTCAGCATAGGTTTGGTGGTCTGTGGCGTCGATGATCGAGCAGATGCGCCGCGCGAGGTTTCTCTTACCACCGAGGTAGGGGGCGATGGGGTTGGTTTTGGAGATGGGTGTCTTTGACATTTGTTCTCGAATCGTTCCCTAATGCCGCCACTCATGATCGTGAGTGCGGACGGCCATTCTCCAAGTGCTGGTCGGCGGGGTGCGTTGCTGGTTCCCCGTGGTTATGGGCGTTGGCGCGCCCATGCCTCCGCTTACGCGAAGGAATTTCTTCGTGTGTGCCTCGGAAGCCATTTCACAGGCTGCCGCGCAGCTGCGCGCCCAGCGGACCATCCCACCAGTTGCGATCTTGGCCGCGGTCATCATCCTCATGCGAGGGGCGCATTTGCATGCGGCTGCTCCCATCATCCATGGGGGGGCCACCGTTGTGACCTCTCTGGTCAGTCACCCCACGATAGCCGTATTCGACCCAGCGCATGCGGCTGGCGTAATGGGCAAGCGCCAGTGCGATGGCATAGTCACCGTGGCGGCGCTTGCCCTTTTCGCCGGTGCGGATGTCTGGCACCCTGGCGATACCGCGCAGCAGCTTGACCGCGCGCAGGTCGGTGACGTGCTCGTCGTCGGCGATGATGGCGATCATGTCGTCTTCGAAGGCCGTCTTCAGGGGCGGCATCTGCAGGCGATACCACTCCTCGGAAAACTTCAGCGCCATGACGATGCCCGCGCCTTCGGGATCCTCCCGCAGGCCGAACCGGCGCCCCATGTCCTCGGCCACGGTCCAGCCCATGCCGGTCGCGTCAAAGGCGGCGCCGACCAGCCGGTGCTTCACATGCTCCATCCCCATGCCGACGATGAGCTTCTGTTCGTCACCGGGCACGTTGCGCATCTCGATCGACAGCGCCTCGCGGCGCTTCAACTGCCGTTCAATAGCCAGCAAAGAGACGGTTGAAAGGTCGGCCACGCGGCCGAAGTCGAAGCCCATGGCATACTGCAGGTCGAGGTCGAGGCTGGCGAGCTGATCCTTGAGGTCCGTCAGGAACTCGCGCAGCAGCGCCTCCTGGTCAGGCTTGGAGCGGTGCAGGTAGTCGCCCGGAAGCTCCAGCCGCAGGACCGGCGTGCCGATCGTCATCCGCGCCTCGATCAGGGGCCCGGGCAGCCAGGATCCGGACGAGGCGGAGGGGATGCAGAACAGCTCCTCGTCGGCGCCGTCCCCATAGAAGGCGATGATCTTGTCGCGCCACTCAGCTTCGGCCTCGGCTGTCCACTGCTCGCCCTTGACCAGGCAGATCCGCTCATAGAGCCCGTCGCGCAGCGCCTCGTCGAAGTCGATCCGCAGGTGCTTGTACGGTGACCGCCCCGCGAGGATGTCCTGGACGTTCTGGTTGAAGGCGTTGTCGACGCCGTCATGGGTCGAGCAGACCACCACCTGGCCGCCCCACATCAGGAAGGCCATGGCCGCCTTGATCAACTCGGCCAGGCTGTCGACGAAGGCGGCCTCGTCGATGATCACCACGCCCTGCTTGCCGCGCAGGCCGCGCGGCGCCGAGGAAAGCGCCAGCAGCTCGAAGCCGCTGGCGAAGCGAATGCGGAAGGTCTGGATCGACTTGTCGCCCTCGTCGTCGCCCTGGTCGAAGAGACATTCCTCGGCAGCGCCGGCGGCGATGTTGAAGGCACGCGCCCACATGGCGGCGGCGTCGATGAATTCCCGCGTCATCTCCCGGCTGTAGGAGATATACATCACGTCCATGCCGCCCGCAGTGCGCTGTCGCGCCGCGCGCAGCACCGCATAGGCCGCCAGCGCCCAGGTCAGACCGATCCGGCGTGATTTCTCGACGAAGAGAGCGGAGCAATCGCGGACGGAGTCGAGAAGCGACACCGCCTTGGCCTGGTACGGCAGCAGCACCTTGGGCAGGCCGACCTGCTCGACGACGCCGCCCATGGCATCCGTCGCCTCTCGCCGCAGGCGCTCCCATTCCGTCTTGGAGATCGGCGCGGTCAAAACGGGATCTCTTCATCATCAACGCGGCCGCGCAGAGAAATGCGTTCGACGGCGATGTGGCGATGCGCGGCGACAGCCTCCATGACGAAGAAGATCTGGCCGGGGTTCAGCCGGGCGAGACGCTGGGCCTCAGCCTCAGCGGACGCTTGGCTGTCATGCCGATATGTCGTCGGGCCGTCACCCTTCACCATCCAGAATTGACCCAGCTTCATTTCTCGACCTCCTCGGAGGACCGCCGCCAGAACTTATGGACGCGCCCCTCCTGCTCGGGGTCCGCGCAACGCCAGAGGCTGCGCATATAGGGCTGATGCTCGGTCACGTAGGTATAGCAGGACTGCGATGCGTCCGCGCCGTAGCAGTCGGTGTGATAGCTGGGCGGCGGGGTATAGAGCGCCTCGGTGATCTTGTCGCAAAGGCCGGCCGCGAGCAGTGCGCGCTCGCGGCTATCCTGGACGATGGATGCGACGATGATGGCGATCGCGAGCACCGCGGCCAGGGCGCCGCCGATCGGGTGCGTGGGGTTGGGGAGGCGCCGGCGGATCATCTGTCTATTCCGCATCCTTGACATCACGCGACGGGAGCGGCGACGCTCCGATCACTGTTTCACGATTCCAAAGGAAAGAAGACTGAGAATGGCATTTAGAATCACGAGCGATAGTGTCGACTTCGGCACTGATCGGGCTGCGATCGGACTGACAGACACCGATGGCGGACATAGGAGTATCAATATTCATGTGACACTGACGACCCCTGGCAATCAGCCGGAAGCTGCTCTTCGCCAGCGTGCTCGGGCTGAGGCAGTGAAAGCGCTTCAAGATGCGCTACGCGTGCTTCAAGGAAGCTGATCACGGCCTCGGCCGAGGCGAGGCGTGCCATGATTTCTTCTGATGTCGGCATCTTCGTTCTCCCATAAGTTTCGGTTATGCGATGGGTTCCCAATACCCATCGCGCAGCCAGCCGTACCATCCGCAGTCGATGCGGTTGACGGACGGCGTCAGCGTCGGATCGGACATCGACCCGGTCCATTTCCAGCTCGGGATGCCGGCTGGCTGGTGGCGGATGCCCACGATGATCATCGCCAGTTCCTGGCAACCGCAGGGGCAGAAGAACCACAGTGCGACCTCACCTGGCTCGCCTTGCGTCAGGTCGAAATATGTCGAGCCGGCAATCTTCTGCGCCTGGAATGCCCGGCGGTCGCTGAAATGGATCGCCCGCATCATGCCGAGATCCCCAGTACCTGCGCCTGGATGGCCTCGACCGTCTCGGCCGAGAGGCCCTTGGCCTGGCCAACGGTGGTGACCGCTTCCTTGACCTTGGCCTCGAACTCGGCCTCGGCCTTGCGCCGGCGCTCGCTGCTGACGCCCTGGGCCTGCATCGCGGCGCGCAGGGCCTCGGCCAGCGACTTGACGTCCTTGGCGTGAGCCATTCCGATCTCGCCCTCGGCCGAGGTGATGATGTAGAGGACGAGCGACTTGATCGTCTCGGCCGTGTAGATGGTCAGATCGTCCGAGGTCTTCGGATCGTATTTGGCCGCCAGGACCGAGGTGATTTCCCGGGTCTGATCCAGCATGCGGGACATCCGCGACAGCCGCACCGCGTGCCGGTTGAAAGACCGCAGGCCGGGAATGTCGAATTCCAGCTCGCCGCGGAACTCTGCCTGGCGCGCTTCGAGCTGCTCGACGAACTCCGCATAGATATCGACCTGGGTGCGATTTCGGTTGCCGAGTTCGTCCGCCGCCCAGGCAACGATGTCGTCAACCTCGCTCGGCAGCAGGTCAATCGACGACAGGCGCCCACGGCCCGGGCGCGGGGCCTCCCCGGCCACGATCAGCTCTCCGGCCGCGAGGGACGCTTGACGCCCTCGATGACGATCTCGCGGCGAAGGTGGCGGTGGCCTTTCTCCAGCAGCGTGGCGATCATGACGGTGCCCGCGCGCCGCACCCGGATTGCATTCCGTTCGGCCAGCCAGTTCAGTTCGTCATGCACCCAGTCACGATCCCGCCGCACGCCGCCATAGGTGGCGATGGCCTCCTGCAGATAGCCGGATTGCAGCGTTTCGTCGGGCTGCATTTCGGCCAGCGCCTTCAGCATGATGAGCCGCGCGTCCTCGCGCATCTTGCGGTCCATGTCACCCAGGTCGATCATAGCTTACCTCTTGTCTCGTTCGAGCAGCAGCTCCTGCATGCGATCTACGATTGCTTCGGTCGGCTTCAGGCGAACAGCCAAGACATCCATCGCACCGCGTAGCGCCTGCATTTGCATTTCGAGGCTGTGGATGTCCTTGCGATGGGGGATCTCTTCGAGCTGCTTCTCGGTCGCAGCGATACGCATTTCGAGATGGGTCAGAGTCTCGCCATGGCGCTCGATCGCTTTGGCATTGGACCGGCTGCCAGAGGACACCAGGTTCCAGACCATGAGGCCAAAGTTCAGCAGTTGGCCAAGCGCGATGATCCAGACCACGGCGGGGCTGATATCGAGGATTGTGGCGTCCATCTGGCTGGTCCGATCAGCGGATAACCTGGTCGACACCCGAAGGCGCCGCGATGCTGGTGTTCGGTTCCCAGGGCATTTCTCCCGCCACCGACGTCGCCAGCGTGGCCGACAAGGTGTTGTGCAGCTTCCCGCCCGCCATCTCCGCCAAGTCCTTCAGGTCGAGCCCGAAATAGTCGACCGCCGCCGGCGCGCCCTTGGTGATGACGTGGCCCACGGCCGCCTTGATCGCATCGTCGCCCTTGAGCCCCTTACTGGCAGCCATGGAAATGCCGGTCATCAGGGCGGAATGCAGCGTCTCGCGCAGCCGCGCCTCGATCTCGATGCCCCAGCGCTCCTTGGCGGTGGCGGAGAGCCGCAGGAGCACCAGCCCCAGCACGGTGGAAATGGCGGAGAGCGCGGTGGGCAGCAGCAGCTGATAGAGCTGCGAAAGGACTTCGGGCATTGTGAGGCCTCACGAGTTGAAGGTGATGGGGGCGGTGTAGGAGGCGACGATCCAGCCCTCGCGTCCGCCATAGAGGACGCAGAGCCAGCGGCGGCCACCGAAGCGGCCGTCGCGCAGGACGGGGAGGATGGCGCCGTCGGGGATCGTTGCGATGACGTTGGGGTTGAAGCTCGGCCAGCGCCGCAGGTTCAGCGTGTCGCCGCCGGCGTCGACCTGGACGGTCTCACCGTCGGGCGCCCTGGACGAATTGTTCTCGGCCGCATCGTCGGCGGGATCTTCCCGGCCGAGGATACGGGCGCGGATATGCTCCAGCGGGAAGAGCGGATTGGTGTCGACCTTGCGGCCCGGGCTCACATACCAGTGGGTGGTGATATCCTTGAGACCGCGGACCCCGGCGAACAGCGCTTGCAGCAGTTCGATCAGCGCATCAATCTGCGCCTCGGAATAGGCCATCCAGACGCCGGCGCCATGCTCCGGCGTCTCCATCGCCACGATGCTGTCAGGATCATCGAAGATTTCGCCGTACCAGGCCCGGCCGGCATGGGGGCGGCCCGGGATGGCCGTCATCCGGCCCGGGTTGACGATCTCGATGCCGATGGAGAAAGCGTTGCACCACGCACGCCCGTGGTAGCTGGAGCGCCCGGCGTGATTGGCGCGGCAGTTGGTGGGCACCAGCTGCGTGATCGTGCCATCGCGCTCGACCACGAAATGCACGCTCACCTTGCCGGTATTGTCCGAGGCCAGATAGGTGGCCGAATTGCCCTTGGTCAGCCGACCGGCGGTGTCATGCAGAATGACGATCTCCGGCGAGATTTTCTCGCCGATGTAATGGGCCGCCTGATAGGTGGCCCCCTCCAGCTTGTGCCCGACGATCCGCATGCATGCCCCCGATCAGATCCCGGGGCGGCATGCCTCGGGTGATGGGGACAGGGTCGCGCATGTGGGCCGCGCGATACATCCGCAAGCGGTTGCGGACGGGCCTCAGAAGAGCGAGAGTTGTCGGGGATCCTTGCGGCCTTGGCCACCGCCATCGACGTCGCCGGCGGCGAGATAGGACCGCACCGTGACGTCTGTCGTGTGCAATCTGCGCGCAATTTCAGCCACAGGCAAGCCTTCTGATTTCAGGCAGCGCGCAATCCAGGGCTTGGCGGTCGGAACTCTGACCTTCGTTGCCGGGATGGCCTCGGCCAAAGCGATCGCCTTTTCGGTCCCGATGACCTGCTCCAGCTTCGAGCGACCTTTCGGGCTCGTGGTCAGGTAGATCTCACCGCCGCCGAAGGTCAGCAGGAAGTCCATCGCCCCCGGCATGCCCAGGACATCGACATAGGCTTGGGTGTGTGCCGGAGGCCGGGGATAGCTGGTCATTTCGCAACCTCGAATTTCCCCACCTCATTGCCCCAGACATCGTGCCCCTCCCACGCCTCGCGCGCGAACAGCTCGCAGGCGTGGGCATGGGGCAGCAGCAGCTCGGTCATCTGGCGCATTTCGACCGGCTTGCGGGAATGCTCCTGCCGGATCGCCTCGATTCCATCGGGGATGTCCTCGGGCGCCAGGATGACATTGCGCACCGAACGCGAGGCGATCATCGGGCGGCCGATCTTGCCCACGAGAAAGGGCTCGGTCGAGGAGCGCAGCACATAGCCGGTGCCGAAGGCGGACTTGCCGGTCCTGGTCACCTTATGCCAAGAGCCACCGGTCACATAGGCAAAGCCCCAGGCCGCCATCACCTCCAATGCCACCCGCAAGTGCGGCCAGGTCGACCAGAGGAAGAGGTAGCAGTCGGGTGCCGCCAGGTGCGAGACCGGCAGCGCCTTGATCGCCTCCGCCGACATGGTCGCATAATGCGCCTCGGGGCTCTTGCCGTATCCCGCCGGCGATCGCATCGCATAGGACCACGCCGGGTCTGCGACGATGCGGCCGTATTTCATCGGGGTGAGATCGCCGAAGGGCCACCGCGTCAGCATGACTGCCCTCCATTCTTGTCCCTGCGGCCGGATCGGCGCTCGGGGCGGCTGTGCGGCATGACAGTGGTGACCGTTCCGCACGGAGACAGCTGGTAGGCCATGCCATCGACGATCGCGGCGCTTGCGCCAAGCTCCACGGCGAGATCCACCTTGCGACCGATCTCGCGGCGGATGCGCTCGATATCCATGCCCTCGACTCGCTCCAGATAGCGGAGCACGGCATGGTCGGTGACGCGGTGCATGGGCTTTTTCATCGGCGCACCCGTACCGTGGTCACCCCATCCACCGAGGCAACCGGAAATTCAGCTCCGCGCTCCTCCAGCGCTCGGCGAACCTTGAGGAGCGTTCTGGTCTGCGCACGGGTCTGGCCAGTCTCATAGCTCCAGAGCGTCTTCCAGCTCACGCCGGAAACCCGGGCAAGCAACTCTCTGGACAGTCCAAGACCAGCCCGCGCCATCCTGCATTGCACTGGGGTCATTTCCGCCCCCGCGTCGTCGAGATGCCCTTGCGGTGGCACATGTCTTTCAGCGCCTCGATGATGTCGCTGATCTTGCGCCAGTCGCGCATGGTGTCGATGTCTATCGGCTCGGCGCCCCAATGGCGCCCGAAGCGGGCGCGCAGGAAGGCATTGAGCCCCTTGGCACCACCGACTTCGACCACACCGGCCTCGTGCAGCAGGCGCCACAGGACATGGCAATAGCGCACGTCGGCGCGCTTGGCGGCCGGGCGTTTTCCGCGCCTTGAAACCGGCGCGAAACCCTGTGCCTTGAGCCGGTCCAGCACCTGCTGCAGCTCCGCCTCGGTCATATCGGTGAGGGAGGCCTTGCCGGTCACGACAAGCTGCAGATCGTGCCGGGTGTCGGCGTCAATTCCCAGCTGCTTGCAGCCCAGGATGATCTGGGTTTTCAGAGCGGCGGTCATGCCATCATCTCCGAGATCCGCCGCTCCAATGCCGCCTGGCGGGTCTGCGCGGTGCTGAGCGAGACACCGAGCGCGCGGGCAGTGTCGGAGATCTCGGCCGGATCGGCAGCCAGCAGGGCCGCATCGGCCGCGCTGGACCAGTGGACCCCGCCACCCCGGGCGAGCACCGCACCGACGCCACCCGAGACCGGACGATCATCCCGCAGCACCCGCTCTTCGATCGAGGACCGGCGGACCTGGGCGGCCACGAGGATAAGGCTGTGCGTGGTCATGCATCATCCTCCGGGCGCGGGAGAGCAAGCTGAGGCGCCGGCAGAGCGAGCTGCTTGGCTTTGGTCTGCCGTTTGGGGGTCGGTTTCGGCGGCTTCTGCCCCTCCTGGACCTGAGCGAGGGACTGGAGCGCATACCCCAGCTCAAAGGCATCCTCAGTTTCCAGCTCGATCCTGATCGTGGACTTTGCGCCCTTCGAGGTCGCCCCGAAGGATTTGAGGCGAAGGCGGTCATCTGGCCTGCCGTGGAGATAGAAGCCGCTCATTTCCGCACCCGATTGCGGGCACGGTACTCGGGCAGCGTTTTCTGCTCTTCCAGCAGCGCGATTTCGCTACGGACATCGCCTTTTTCGTGTGCGACCGAAATCTCCCACTGGATCCGCCAGTACCGATCAAATGTCGTGGACATGGGTCCCCTCCTACTTCCTCAAAATGGTGAAAATCGCGGCGCAGAGGCCGACGATGGCCTGGCCGAGGACCGCGATACCCACGGTAATCCCGAGCCAGACCCAAAAGCCGGAGACGTAGAGCTGCAGGATATCCAGCATCAGCTCATCCCCAGCGCTTCTTTGTACATCTCCAGCACCACCTCTTCCTCGGCGATGTCGTCCTTGTCGCGCTTGCGTAGGGCGATCACCTTGCGCATGACGGCGGTGTCGTATCCGCGTGCCTTGGCCTCGGCCATCACCTCCGTCTGCTGGGCGGCGATGTCCTTCCTTTCCTGCTCCAGGCGCTCGAACCGCTCGATGAACTGGCGCAGTTCGCTGGCGGTCACGCGGTAGTTGGCTTCGGCGTTGGCTTCGGTGTCAGGTATCGTCTTCATTTTCTTCACACCTTCGCCAGGTCGAGCGCCACGATGGTCTCGACTTTCCGTTCAAGGTCGACGCGATAGAAGCGGATGTAGGACGTCGAAGAGTCGCGGCAGATCGCATCGTCGATCGCCTTCATCGCCTGTTTCCACAGCGGATCGTCGAACTTGTGGGCTTGCAGTCCGAGGATGCCGTAGGTGTCCAGACGTCCCTTGCTGTTGACCCGGAACACCTTCTCGATGATCTGGGCGATATATTCCGATCCACCCTTCCTGAGTTCCTGCTCCAGGAACTGGTCGATCAGCGCCTTCGCCGACTGCAGCTCCTCGGTGAAGGTGATGTGCTTGGTGATGTCCAGCTTGATCAGCTTGGTGCCGCACTCGGAGCGGATCGCGAAACCACCAGCCCGCCCGTCCACCTTGACGCCATACTCCTCCATCATCATGTCGCGGTAGGCGTGCATCTCGGTAAGGGCGAGGCGCTTCAGCTCGATCAGGCGCTCCTCCTCAGCCTCGGCCATGGGGAACAGTTTGGTCACCAGCTCGTGGCGGAGCTGCTTGCGCGGCTCCAGCGTGGTGATATCGACATAGCTGCCGTCGGGGCGGCGCACGAAGTTGTCGGGCAGTGCGGTCATTTCGAGGTCTCCTTCCTCAGCTCGCGGGCGGCATGATGCAGTCTTGCCGCGGCGAGGATTGTGGGTTTCAGCTCGGCGGGAGCATCGTCATAGGCCACACCGGACCAACGAGCGTTCAGCTTCGGCAGCAGCGCACGAGGGATGCACGCCCAGTTGTCCGGGTCAGTATTGGTCTTGTCGCCGTCGATGCACTTCAGGCAGTGGCGCTCGGGCAGAGGGCCATTGACTTCTTCCCATCGAATGAGATGGACGGCGCGCCAACGAGATTGCAGCGGCATCTCATCATGGACCTTGCGCTCCAGATATCCGTCTTTGCTCAGCCGCTCGGTCCCGATTGGCTTATAGAGCGCGCGAGCCTTGCCGTGGCGCGCCCCCTTCTTGAACCAGCCCTTTTCGCTGCCAGGCGCACAGTATCCCTTGTGCCCCTTGTTGGGCGGGATTTGACCGGGTTCGAAGCACCCGGTTCTGCCAGTGCCCCACCCCTTGCGAGTGCAGAGCCCCTTCAAATTGTCCATGGAGACATCGTCACGTCCCCAGCGCAGGCAGAAATCGGCATGAAGCTGGCGGCGCGGCAAGTGCTTCCGCGCCTCGATCCAGGCCAGTTCTTCGGCGCTGTACTGGATCCAGCTGCCCTTCATTCTTTCGGCCCGCCGATCTGAGGCAACATCGGCAGCACGCCCTTGCCGTGATTAGCGAACAGCTGCGCTGCCTTCAGCTGGAGACTGGCATTTGCAGCAATCTTATCGGCCAGAGACACGATCGCATCGGCGCGCTTCGCTTCACGCTCGATCTCTTCCGCCGACATCTTGTCGGCCGACATGCGCTCCAGCTGCGCGAAGAGATGATCGTTCAGATCAGAGATGGTACGGGTCATCGGTATCTCCTTCGTTGCACTTCGGGCACGGCAGGCCGCGCCGGTTTTCGGTGATGGTGTGTGTGTCTTCGATCCAATCGGTGTCGTGACCGCAGTGGGGGCAGATGAAGCGGATGACCTTTGTACCGCCCGGACCGTGGCCGGCGTCCACGACGCGCATGCGCTTGATCGGCGGGCGGCGCCGGAGGTCTTTCCGGGCGAAGAGGAGAGGCTCACTCATCATCGCCTCCACGATCAAGAACCGCATCGACCAGGTCATCCTCGGCGATGGTGTTCAGCAGATCGGCGGCCAGCTGGATGGTCTGGACGCCCCTCTCGTTCGCGATGGTCGCCAGCTTTTCCAGCGCCTCCCGCTTGATGTGCAGCGTGCGGTATTCGCCGACAGGTCGGCCGCCGCCATCGAAGCGCGGGATCGTCTCGCCATTGCGTCGGGCGGTCTTGAGATAGTCGTGCGCCGACCTGGGGGCGATGCCCAGCTCCACGGCGATCTTTCTCGGCGGCATGCCATCCTTGGCCAGCGCGACGACGCGTGAATAGGTGGGGCTGGGCATCAGCTGTCCTCCCCGACGCCGGTGCAGACCGGACAGGAGCGGCAGGCGCGAAACATTCGGGCACGATGGCTGTTCGAGGGAACGAACTTCTTGGCCTTCTTCTGCCAGTCCATGCAGATATCGGTCGGGAGGGTGCCCAGGGCCGGACAGGTCACCGTCGCGCCCATCCAGGCGCCGCGCACGGCGGTTTCGACTGCGCCGACGTCGCCCTTGTACTTGGCCCGCAGGAGCTGGGAGACCATGCTGCCGGAGTAGCCGATCCGCGATGCCACCTTGGCCTGGCTCGTCTCCATGCATTGGGTGGCGAGCACCTCGATCCAGTCCGGCACCGGGTCGCCCCAGGCATCCCTGGCGATGTCGAGCGGTGAGGATGCGGCTACGGGTGCCTGCGCCTGAACCTTTCCAGGCGTCAGCTTCCTCTTCTGAATCGTCATTCCGACTCTCCCCGGCGGTACACCGTGCCTGTATTGGGGTCGTAAACCTGCTTCACCCGCTGGATCATGGGCGGCTTGGGGCCGGTGTTGCGCACCAGCTGATAGATCGCCTTGCGCCCCTTGACCGGATCGGCTTTCTGGAGGACCCGTAGGTAGCCGGTAGCCAGCAGCATGGAGCAATACGACTTCACCGTGCTCTCGGTCACTTGGGTCGCGGGGGTCGAGGAGTGCAGCGCGACGTCGACCGTGGAGAATTTCCGCAGCATTCGCATCGAGCGCCAGATATTGGCGAGGCCGGCGCCCTGGGTGACGGTCGAGCCGTCTTTCCGAAGGCGCGGCGCATGGTGGCCGCCATCCTTGATCAGGCGCCATTTGGCACAGCCGAGCACCTCGTCATCGCCGCGCTCGGCATACCCGCCAGCCACCAGACAGCCGAGATAATCGGCACCCGTCTTTCTGTGGACCTCTGCCCGATCGACAATGGCGCCGAGCGTCAGCCAAGCGCCGCCGCGCTCATGCTCAGATCGCATGATATCCCAAACCGCTTGGCGATTGTCCTTGCCGGCATCGGCGGGCCTGCGGCCTGCGGCGGCGGCCATCAGAGGCCACCCCGGGGCTTGGGCGCCTTGCCCGACGAAAACCGCTCGCCCGACTGCATCCAGTCCCGCTTGCTGATCCGATCCTTGCCTGTGCTGCGGGCATGCTCCTGCAGCGCCGCCAGATTGACGCAGACTCGGCGGATCGAGTGGCCGGAATCATGCAGCAAAAGCTCAGCCAGGCTGTCCTCGATCTCGACTCCTGCGGCATAGTGCGGCGCGAGGTGAAAGACATCTTCGAGTACCGCGGCCTCAGCCCCGACCCAGTCCAGCATGCGGCCATGCACCCGCTCGGATTTGGTAAGCGTGCGCGGCAGATTTTCCTCGCCGATCAGGATCACCGCCGTGCCCGACATCTCGTAGAGATCTCGGATCATCTCCAGCATACCCCGCTGAACGGCCGTATCGGCCTCATCGACAAAGAGCGGGCGCAAGCTGGCCTCCAGCTCTCGCGCGATCTGGTTGACCATGTCAGCCACCGTGCGCCCGCCCGGCAGACCGAGTTCCTCGCACAGCACCTGGGCAAAGGTCTTCTTGGTCCAGGTCGAGCGTACCTCGATATGCACGGCGTTATAAACGTTCGCCGCATAGGTGGCCGCCGTCGTCTTTCCGAACCCGCTCGGCCCGTAGAAAGTGGCCATGCCGGGCAGCATCGGACCGCGATCGACGACGCGCTGAACCAGCGTGACCATCGACATCACATTGCGCAAAGCCGCGATGCCGCCGCCATTGTTCATCCTGCTGATCTCTGTCATAGTGTCCTCGTTGACTTCTCGTTGACATTCGCCGCCTTGGAGGGTGCAACCTCTGGGCGGCACCTTTTCACGCGCCGAACATGGCCGGCCCGCGCTGTTCCCAGACCCTCATCCATCCCCGGTATTCCGCGCCGAGCTGGTAGCCGCGCAGCCAGCTCTCATCATCCGCGTCAATCGCCTCGCCGGCCTCGATCTGATCGGTCAGGGCCAGGGCCCGCCGAAACCGCTGCTCGGGCGTGGTGCGTGCGGGCGGCCGTGCCGGCATCTGCACCACTGCGGCCGAGGCCTGCGTCCGCTGCTCAGGCGTGTAGGGCCTCACGTCAGGCCGGGTGTCCTCCACAGAGCGCTGCGCGGCCTCCAGTGCCGGGGTAGTGTAGGTCTCGGCCGGGCGATCCAGACGGGTCAGCGAGGCCGCCCGATGCTGGGCCTGCGCCAGCCGCGCATTCATGAAATCGCGCGGCCCGATCTGGCGCATTTCCTTGCGGATCTCGACCAGCGCCTCCTGCTCGTGCGCCTTCTGGGCGGCCTTCATCTGCATGGTGACCTGGACCGGGTCGAGGCCTGCCAGCTCGGGGCAAAGCGCCACTCCGAGATAGCTTTCGCCATCGAGCGCGAAGACATGCGCACGGCCGAGGTCTGCGGGGTCCATCCGCACGAAAACATCGTCCCCAGGCCAAGCCGCGACCGTCTGGTAATGCTCCCGACCAATCTTGATGCCCTGCTTACTGACCGTGCGCACGCCATCGCGGCCGGCGACAGGGGCCATCAGCACGTCAAGCGCGGCGGCGTTCTGGATGCGCTTGACCTGCCCGGTCCAGCTCGCGGCCCTGAGGAAGGGCGTGTTCGAGGCCCCACGCAGGGCGCTGTGGGACTGGTGCGCATAGATCGTGTCGCACCAGCTATCGCACCAGTCGGCGAATTCGGTCAGGTCGAGATCGACGTCGAACAGCTCCTCATCCGGCATGCCGAGGCGTCGGCTGAATGCCTTGCGCTGCTCGATCCGCTTCCGCTCCGCAACATTGTGGCCGATGAATCCGGGGCAGACCGGCAGGTCATGCTGGA
>JBFXGQ010000053.1:0-13894 GCA_050177915.1 Pseudodonghicola sp.
GTAAGTGCCCGAAGAGCGCCCCGACGCCGTCAGCGTATAGCTGCCGGCATCCACCGCGCCCTGGGCGCTGCCGCCATAGCTCAGCGTGCCCGACAGATCCGCGGCGGTATCGCCGCCGACGAAGCCGGCATAGCTCACCCCGTTGCCACCGGTATAGGCCAGCCCGTCATAGGTCTTGCCGTCATTGAGCGCGGTGACGGTCAGCGAGGCCTTCGCCACGTCCAGCGTGCCGGCGTTCAGTGTGAGATCATAACCGAACTGGGAGGAATAGAGCCCGCTCAGCGTGAGGGTCGAGCCGGAGTAGCTGCCGGCGTCGGTGCCGGATGCGATATAGGTCGCGGTGCCGAGAACGAGGGAGCTGTCATACCCCGAAGGGCTGTAGGTCAGCGTGCCGACGCTGGTGGACGTGGCACTGCCGTCATAGGTCTTGGTGCCCGCACCGCCGGTGACGGTGAGCGTGGTGAGGAAGGTGCGCAGCAGCGGATAGCTAGAGCCATCGTAGACGCGCCAGATGGAACTCGTGCCACCGGTATCGTCGGCGCTCCAGCCGGCGCCGGTATAGGTCGCGAGGCTCTTCATCGCCGCCGTCGTCAGGCCGGTGCCCTTGCCGGTGTCCGATTGGCCGGTGGTGGTCACATCGTAGAAGGAATTGGTGACGGTGCCCGAATTGAAGCCGACCAACCCGCCGGTGTGGGTGCCAGTCCCCCCTCCGGAGACGACGCCTGCCGCATAGCTGTTGCTGATCGCACCGGCATTGTTCTGCCCGACCAGGCCGGCGACCTGGAAATAGCCCGTGACGCTGCCGGTAGCGTAGCTGTTGCTGATCGTGCCGTTGCTGAGGCCGGTGAGCCCCCCGACATACTGCGAGGAGGTGGAACCGACATTGCCGGTGGCGAAGGATTCGCTGATGTTGCCAGACGAGAAGCTGCCGCCGACCAGGCCACCGAGGTAGTTCGCGCCACTGACCGTTCCCGTCGCATAGGAAGCACTGATCGTGCCGTTGGCACTGCCGACCAGCCCACCGAGATAGCTGCCGGAGGTGGAGGTGACGCTGCCTTCCGCATAGGAATTGCGGATGGTATCGCCGGTGGCGGTGCCGACGAGCCCGCCGGCCTTGGTCGTCGCATTGACGGTGCCGGTGGCATAGGAACCGTCGATCGTGCCCAGATCGTTTCCGACCAGCCCGCCGACAGCGGTCCCTCCGGTGACGTTTGCCGTTGCAAAGGCGCCGGTGATGGTTCCGCTGCTCTGGCCGGCCAGCGCGCCGACATTGTCCCGGCCCGTGATGCTGCCGCCGACAAGACCGACATCGCTGATCGTCGCCGTGGACGAGGCGACACCGAACAGGCCGACATAGTCCGTTGTCGAGCGATCGATTGTCAGGCCGCTGATCGTGTGGCTTTGGCCGTCGAAGCTGCCTGAGAAATTGTTGCTGCTATTACCGATCGGCGTGAAGCCGGCCCCCGAATTCCAGGTCGTGGTGCCGCTCGCGTCGATATCCTGGGCGAGCGCGAAGCTCTTGGCGAGGAGGCCGGTCGAGGCCATCCCCTGCAGGCCGTAGACATCGGCGATCTGATAGGGCGTGGCGACGGAACCGTTGCCGCCGGTCGCCCGGAGGAAGGTGGCGCCGCTGTTCAGGCGGAAATCGGTGGCGCTGAAGCTCGGCAGGCTTGCCGCGATCTGGCTCCAGGTGCCGGAGGTCATGACGAAGGTGCCGACATCGACCGCGCTCGAGCTGGTCGCGGTGCCGGCGGCGGCGACGGTCAGGCTGCCGCTCGTCCCCGAGACCGCCCCGCCCAGGCTGACATTGCCGCCCGAACTGGTGGTCAGGGTCAGGGCGGAGCTATCGCTCCAGCTGATCGGGCCGGCCACGGTCAGGGCGTCGGCGGCGGTCAGCCCCACCGTGCCGCTGACCCCGAACGTTCCCCCGCTGCTCAGCGACAGCAGCCCGCCCGACGCAAGCGCCGTATCGAGCGTGTAGCTGGAGGCGGCGTTGACATAGAGGCCATAGCCGCTCGTCGTGAGCTGGGTGACGCCGCTGTCGATGAAATTGAGATCGGTATCGCTGTAGGACCCGAGCGTCGCAGTCAGGTTGGCGAGGGTGCCTGACAAGGTCGCCTCGCCGGTGACGAGGGTGAGCGACGCGCCGTAAATATTGAGCCCGGCGACGCCCGTGCTCGTGACGCTGTCGCCAAGGGCCGCGGCCTGCGTGCTTTCGCCGTCGAGATAGGCCAGCGCGCCGGACGTGTCGACGGTGCCCGATGTCAGGATGTAATAATAGCCGTTGGCCCCGGTGCTGGCCGAGCCGAGCAGCGCGCCGCCCGAGATCGCGCTGACCTCGGCGCCGATCAGCGCGGTGGTGCCGGCGTCGCTGTAGGCGATGCCGGAAACGGCTTCCGGCGTGGTGGCATATTGCCAGCCGAAATAGGGATAGAGATTGGCGCCGGTGCCCCAGGTGGCCGATGAAAAGCCCGTCGGTAACGTGCCCTGAAGCTGGGCCGTGGTCAGCCCCGTACCATAGCCGCTGGTCGTCCCCGAGGTCTGGGTATCCCAATAGCTTTGGGTGACGGTGCCGGTGTTATAGGGGGTCAGGCCGCCGTTGGTGCCCGGGCCGGAGACGAGGCCAGTGGCATAGACATGGGTCAGGGTCGCGTGGTTGCCGCCGGCGAAACCGCCGGCATAGGTCGTGGCACTGACCTTGCCCGTGGCATAGGAATCGGAAATCGTCCCGTCGTTCACGCCCACGAAGCCGCCGGCCGCGGCGGCCGTGCTGGTCACCGCCCCGCCGGCCCAGGACAGCGAAATGGTGCCGATATTCTGCCCGACCAGACCACCCGAGAAATTACCGCTGGCGGAGAGCGAGGCGGTCGAATAGCTGCGCGTCACGCTGCCCAAGGATCCGATGGCACCGACCAGCGTGCCGCTGTTCGCGCCGGCCGTGACACTGCCGCCGATCAGGCCGACATCGGAAACGCTGCCGGTCAAATTGCTGAACAGGCCGACGCTGCCCGACGAACTGCGATTGATGGTCAGATCGGTAATCGTATGGCTTTGACCGTCGAAACTGCCCGAGAAGGTTCCGACCGGCACGAAGCCGGAACTGCCCCAAAGCCCGCCGTAATAGCCGCCGTTGGCGGTGAACTCAGCGCTCAGGTCGAGATCGGCGCCGAGCGTGTAATCCGCCGACAGGTCCAGCGACATCAGTTGCAGCGCCGCCGGCGTGAAGATCGCGGTCGAATATTCGCTTTGCAGCATCGGCCGGGTTTCGCCCGCGATCATCACCCAGGTGTTGGTGAAGTCGAAGCCGGAATAGGTCGCCTGGGTATAGGCGTTGGCATTGCTGATGCCGGTGCCGGCATAGCTGGTGCTCTGCCCGGTGGAATCGACATCCCAATAGGCATTGGTGGCGGTCACCGTGCCGGCGATGCTGGCGCCGCCGACCAGACCGCCGACATTACTGGTGCCGCTTACATAACCGCTGGCATAGACATTGGTCAGCGTGCCGCCCTGATAAGTGCTTCCGACCAGGCCGCCGGCATAATTGCTGGTGCCAGTCACCGAACCGGTGGCGTAGGAATCGCTGATGGTTGCCACCCGCAGGCGCCCGACCAGCCCGCCCATTTCGTCGGCGATACCGGATACGGTGACCGCCGCAGACGAGCCGGTGATGGGACTGCTATTGTCCCAACCGACAAGCCCGCCCACCTGCCCGCCTGCCGCAGTACTGGCAACGCTGCCGGTGACATGGACGTTGCTGATGCTGCCGTTATCCACCCGGGCGATCACACCTGCAACAACCCCCTGCCCGATGATGGAAACGTTGGACATGGTGAAATCACGGAAGACCGCGTTGAGCGCGATGCCGTTAAACGGCGCGACGGTCGTTTCCCCCGGCCGGTTGATGGTCAATCCGTCAATCGCGTGGTCCAAGCCTGCAAAGGTGCCGCCGAAATTGGAGATGGGATTGAACCCGGCGCCGGAGTTCCAGGTGGCGGTGTCCGAAGCGTCGATATCTTCCGCCAGCGCGTAATAGCCGCTGCTGCTCATGGCTTGCAGATCGTCGACATTGTGGATCAGCGTATAGCTGTGACCACCGAGGCTGAGGCTGGCGCTGGCGCCCGAGAGCGTGACGCGGGCACCGTTCGAGAGGTCGTAGTTGCCGCCATAGACCAGCGAGAGCCCCGCGCTGGTGCCCGTCGCCGTGATGTCCTTGCCGATGTCGATGCTGCCCGCCGCGTTCAGCGTCAGCGTGGTATTGGCGCTCCAGGAGATCGGGGCCGCCACCGTGATGTCACCCGCCTGACTGCCGCCGCTGCCGGTCGAGACGGTGATGCCGGTCGAACTCAGCGCATTGGTCAGCGTGGTGACATTGATGACCGTATCGTTGCCGGTGGCGGTGAAGCCCGCGCCGGTGTCGGCATCGTTGGAAATCGTGACATTGTAGGGGTCGATCAGCCAGTTGCCGGCGGCGCCGCCGCTGGCCAGGGTCGAGACGAAGATGTCCTCGGCAATGGCGAGCGTGCTGCCCGAAGTCTCGATCTGCCCGCCGATGCCGCCGATGCCACCGGTTGCCAGCAGATCGCCCGCATAGCTGCCGTTGCCCTGCGCGATGGCGGTGATGCTGCCGCCCTGCGTGCCGGAGCCGGTGGCCGACGCATCCACCACGCCGCCAAGCTCGACGGTGCCGCCGGTGATCTCGATGCTGCCGCCGTCGCTGCCGGCCTTCGTCGCCTTTTTGCGGGCGACGACATGGGCCGTGCTCTTGACCGTGCCGTCGGCGCCGGCCGTCAGGAAGATGCGCCCGCCCGAGGAAGACACGCCGGTGGCCTTGACCACGTCCGTGGTATTGCCGGCCAGCGCATAGACGTTGCCGCCATTGGCGCGCATCTCGATCTGCGCCGCCTCGACCGTGCCGGAGTTGAGCACCCCGCTGTCCGAACTGCCGAGCCTGACCGCGAACTTGCCGTCGGCGTCGGAAACGTCGCGCATCAGCACATCGTACCCGGCGGCCAGGGCCACCGTGCCGCCCGCTGCGGTGATCGTGCCGGCATTCTCGACCCGGCGCGCGATCAGCGCCACATCGCCGTTGGCCGAGGAAATGATGCCGTTGTTGATCACGGATGCCGTGCTGAGGCCGGAAAACTCGGCCGACCCGCCGTCAAGGAAGTCTCCATCGGCGAGATCATGCGTCGAGGCGATGAAGGAGCCGCCGGTCGCCACCCGACCGTCGCTGCCCACCACCACACCGGCGGGATTGACGAGATAGAGGCTGCCGGTGGCCGAAAGCCGGCCGTCGATCTGCGAGGAGATGTTTCCGGTGACCCGGCTGAGCGTCGTGCCGGACCCGTTGTTGAACAGCACCGACCCGCCGGTGCCGATCGAGAAGCTGTTCCAGTTGATGATCGCCGCATCGGAGCTCTGCCGGATCGTCAGGCTGTCCGCGCCGCGCGTGATATGCGCCGATCCCGTGACCACTTTCCCGCCGGTCGGCAGAACCGGACCCGCGAGAGCCTGGGCGGGGATCGAGGCGCTGATGAGAAGCCAGACGCCAAGCCGCCTGAAAACCTTCCCGAACTTACCAACACGGAACCGAAGGACGGCGCCACATTTCTGCACGTCCCCCGGCAGATCGATCTTCACACAGGCCACCAGCCAACCCCTTCGACATTCCGGCTTGCCGGAAAGTTTCCCCCGCCCGGCACTTCAGGCCGCAATTCGAATTAAATGGAATTCATCTCAAATACGAAATCGCCCCTCATCTCGAATAGAGACAAAGCACTCCGACATTCGGGCCAGAATCAGCATCTCGATGAAAAGAGATGAGGAAATGGATCGCGACTATGTCAAAAATGTCAAAAATGAACTCGAGACGACTAAAATCTCCTCGCGACAGCCCCACCTGAAACGACGACCCGCATTTCAGAGCCCGCGTCAGAGCAAGCACCTGTTTTCACCCAGATCAACAAAAACTTATCGTTCTGGAGAAGCGTCGGACAATCCAAAAAAACATGATGATGAATATCATAGATCTGAATATCGCCCGGCCACGGGCAGTTGAACGGTCGCGCGTTTCTGGTGTTCCTGACCTGCCAGGATGTTGATGCCAAGGCCGTCCGCCGCCGGCAGGGGCGCCCCGGCTCACTCCAGCCGCGGCAGCCAGCTTTCGGCGCTTGCCACCCGCATCGCAGAGCGCTGCAGTTGCTGCCGCAACCAAACGATGCCGGCATCCGACGCTCTTTCGGACAGCACCGCGATCTGGATTCGCTGCGATGGGAAATCGAAGGGCGGCGACATAACCTGTAAATTATAGTATTGTGCCAGGCGATAGGCAAAGATGTCGGGCAATATGCCGATCAGATCGGTTTCGGCGACAAGCGCGGGAATCTGGCTGCCATTGGAGATCTCGCAGGCGATGGTGCGCCGTATCCCCTGCGAGAGGAGGGCGGATTCGACATAGGCACGCATCGGTGCCGATTCCGACAGCACGATGTGGCGGGCCTCGCAATATTGGTCCCGGGTGAGGGACCCTTTGATCGACGGATGCCCGCACCGGGCAACGACAACGATCCGGGGCATGTGGATCGGCGTGAGGTCAATGCCCGGCTCCTCGCGCGCGAAGGTGTCGATGGCGATTTCCGCCTCGCCGGAGTGCAGCGCGTCCAGCGGCGATGTTTCTCTTGCCCCCAGCACCCTGAGCTTCACCCCCGGCGAGCGCGCGGTGACTTCGGCCAGAACGTTCGGCAACAGGGTGGTGACGGCGAATTCGTTGAACACCAGATGGAAGGTCCGCACCGCATCGGCGACCTGAAAATCCTGGTCGAGGCTGAGGCCGTCCCGCAATATCGACAGGGCCTGACGGACCGGGCCGATCAGGCTATCGGCGAAAAGGGTCGGCTCGACCCCCTTTTGCGACCTCTGGAACAGCGGGTCATGAAGCTGGTCGCGCAGGCGCCCCAGGGCATTGCTCATGGTCGGCTGCGTCATGTTGAGCTGGCTCGCGGCGCGCGTGACGCTCCGGGCGGTATATATGGCTTCGAATATGTGCAGAAGGTTCAGATCTATCTTCTTGAGATCAAACTCTTTTTCCATTCACGACGTCCCATTTTTGACACCCATAAGGACTGTTGCACATATCTGCGCTGCGGAGTCTCTCCGTGACTCTGCAGCATAGATCAACGCAATGCGACGTGCTCCTCTCAGCGTCCGCGTTTACGAGTTAGCCCTGTTCGAGCTTTGGTCCTCTCCTGACCGTCGGTGATACCCTCAGGGGGTGAGCCCGTCGAGCCTCGTGTGGGGCGGGGGACGGGGACGGTTGTCGTCGTCCTGCCGGGCCGGGATCAGCTCGTCGCCAAATGGCTCCATGCCGGGGAGGCACTTTGAGGCGCGTAGATCTTCATTGTGTGCCAGAGCACTGACACTTGCAGGCCATGTGGGGATCGAGCCAGATCGGTAGCCACCCTCGCCGCCTCAATGCTTCATTGTAAGCCGACCAGTTCGTAGCCCTGTACTTCGTAGGGGGCCATTGGCTCATGGCTCCCAGCTATCGTGCTGGATTCACACAGTGAATCCCCCACCCGCTTTGTGCAACAAGGCCGTGCGCGGGAAGACATGCGGCCGCGCCGCATGGTCCGCCGGACCGGGAGGAAGGACGACATGCGCCGCGCGCGCCGGTCGGGCGCGCGCGGGCGATCAGATCCCGAGATAGGCTTCGCGGATGCGCGGATCGGCGATCAGCTCCTCCGCCGCGCCCGACATGGTGATCCGTCCGGTCTCCATGACATAGCCGCGGTCGGCGATCCTGAGCGCGCCATAGGCGTTCTGCTCGACCAGAAGCACCGTGACATCGAGGCTCTTCAGCTCTTTCACCACCTCGAAGATCTGGCTGACGATGATCGGCGCCAGCCCCATGGACGGCTCGTCGAGCAACAGGCACGACGGCCGCCCCATCAGCGCACGCGCGATCGACAGCATCTGCTGCTGCCCGCCCGAGAGCCCGCCGGCCGCCTGATTGCGCTTTTGCCTGAGGATCGGGAACATGGTGAAGGCGGTCTCCATATCCTTGTCCACCCGGTCGTCGGAGAACAGGAACGCACCCAGCCGCAGGTTCTCCTCCACCGTCAGGTTGGTGAAGATCTGGCGCCCCTCCGGCGACTGGGCCAGTCCGCGGCGCAGGCGCTTGTAGGCGCGCACCGCAGTCAGCGCATCGCCACGAAAGACGATGGAGCCGGCCGACACCGGCTGCACGCCCGACAGGCAATGCAGGAACGTCGTCTTGCCGGCACCGTTGGCGCCGACGATGGTGACGATCTCGCCCGAATCCACATGCAGGTCGATGCCATGCAGCACCTCAATGCGCCCGTACCGCGAGCGCAACCCGTCAACCGTCAGCATGGCTCGCCTCCCTCTGCGCATCCGATCCGAGATAGGCCGCGATCACCGCTGGATTGCGGCTGACGGCGGCGGGTTCGCCCTCGGCGATCTTCTCGCCGTGATCGAGCACGACGATGTGGTTCGAAATCCGCATCACCATCTTCATGTCATGTTCGACCAGCAGGATCGCCACGCCCGAGGCGGCCACTTCGGCGATCAGCCGGTCGATCTCTTCCGTCTCGACGGCGTTGCAGCCGGCGGCGGGCTCGTCCAGCAGCAGCACCTTGGGATCGAGCGCCAGCGCCCGGGCGATCTCGAGCCGCTTGAGCGACCCGTAGGACAGCCCGCCCGCCTCGCGCTCGGCGACGCGGTCCAGCCCCACCCGTTCCAGCAGCCGCCGCGCGCCGGCCTCGGCGGCGCGGGCACGCCGGCGCGACGACGGCAGGGCGAAGAGATCGGCCAGGACCGGTCCGCGCTCTTGCAGGTGATATCCGGCGATCGCGTTGTCGAGCACGGTCATCGACTGGAAGATCTGCAGGTTCTGAAAGGTGCGGGACATGCCGCGCCGCGCCAGCAGATGCGGCGACAGGCCGGTCACATCCTTACCGTCGAGCAGCACCCGCCCCGCCCCCGGGCGGTAGACGCCGGAAATCATGTTGAACAGCGTGGTCTTCCCCGCCCCGTTCGGGCCGATGACCGACACGATCTCGCCCGGGCGCAGCGCGAAGCTGACACCGTCGACGGCCTTCACCCCGCCAAAGGCGATGCCAAGACCCTCGACCGCGAGCAGCGCGGTGCCTGTCTCCTGTGCCGTCATTCGCCCCTCCCCCGTAGTCGTTTCAGCACCGACGGCAGCAGCCCTGCCGGCAGAAAGATCATCACCAGCATCATCACCAGCCCGAGCACCAGCTTTTCGTATTCCGCCAGCATCGTCAGAACCTGCGGCAGCAATGTCAGGATCGCCGCGCCGAAGATCGCGCCCAGCACCGAACCGACACCACCGAGCACGGCCATGGTCACCATCTCGATGGAATGCATGAAGCCGGCGACATCGGGGGTGATGAACCTGTTCTGCAGCGCCAGCAGCGAACCCGCGACCGAGGCGTAGACGGCAGAGATCACGAAGGCCTGCAGCTTGAGCTGGGCGACGTCGATGCCGACCGTGCGGGCGGCGATCTCAGACCCGTGGGTGGCGCGCAGGGCGCGGCCGCTGGGGCTGTCATAGAGGTTCAGCGCCAGCCAGGCCCCGGCGACGAGGCTCAGGCCGCAGACCGCATACCAGAGCTCGCCGGTGGAGAGATCGAGCCCCCAGCCCTTCAGCAGGCCGCGCAGGCCGAGATCCGGCACCTCGATCCCGTCCGGGCCGCGCGTCAGCTGGCGCTCGTTGTTCAGCACCATCGCCATGAGGACGCCGAGGCCGAGCGTCGCAACCCCGAGGTAATAGCCCTTGAGCTGCAGGATCGGGCGGCCGACGAGATAGGCCAGCAGGGCAGAGACCGCCCCGCCCAGCACCACGGCAAAGGCCGGATGCAACCCGAGATGGACCGGAGCCAGGGCGCAGGCATAGGCGCCGATGCCGGCAAAGCCGGCGTGGCCCAGGCTGATCTGCCCGGCATAGCCGGTCAGGATCACGATGCCGGTGACGGCGATGCCGTTGACGAAGATCTGCGCCGCGACACGGTAGTAATAGCCCGAGGGGAAGAAGACCGGCGCGATGAGGATGATCGCCGCCAGCACCAGCAGCGTGGCGGTCTTGGACGAAAGCTTCATGGTCAGACCCTGTCTGTCGAGTGGCGGCCGAAGAGGCCCTGCGGCATCAGGAACAGCACCAGGAGGATCACCACGAAGGCGGCGGCATCCTTGTAGCTGGAGGAGAGATAGCCCGCGGTCAGCGCCTCGATCAGGCCGATCAGGAAGCCGCCTGCCAGTGCGCCCTTGGGGTTGCCCATGCCGCCCAGCATGGCGCCGGCAAAGCCCTTGAGGGCGAAGCCGATGCCGACGTTATAGGCGGTCAGCGTGATCGGCGTCACCAGCACGCCGGCCAGCGCCCCGATCCCCGCCGAGAGGGCGAAGGAGAAGGTCATGACGAAATTGGTGTTGATGCCGGCCAGCTGCGCCGCCACCCGGTTGTTCGACGTGGCCAGCACCGCGAGACCCAGCAGCGTGCGGGTGAAGAACAGCCAGAGCCCGACGAAGACGACCAGCGCGCCGCCGATCACCCAAAGGCTTTGCGGCAGGATGGTGGCGCCGCCGATGCGGATCGGATCGTCTCCGGAAAAGGCCGGAAAGGTATGGATCTGCTTGTCGAAGACAAGCTGCGCCCCGCCCTGGAAGAAGATCGAGGCCCCGATGCTGATGATGATCAGCGACACCACCGGAGCGCCGCGCGCCGGTTCGATGACCAGCTTGTTCATCCCGACGCCAAGCGCCGCGGTCACCACGATGGCAACCAGCGCGGCCAGCGGCAGCGGCAGCCCGGCGGCATGGCTGAAATAGGTGATCATTCCGCCCAGCATGACGAAATCGCCCTGTGCGAAGTTCACCACGTCCGAGGCGTTGTAGATGATCGTGAACCCGAGCGCGACAAGCGCATAGACCGCGCCGACGGTCAGGCCCGAGAAGATGAATTGCATAAGATCCGACATGGGGTCTCCGCGTTCTGCACCTGCGGCCGGCCAGATGCCCCCCGCCCGGCAAGGCAGGGGGCACGATGGCTCACTCGGCCAGGTTCCACTTGCCACCCTTGATTTCGAGCATCCGGAAGGCGGACAGATCGAGCCCGAGGTGATCGGTGGCCGAGAAACTGTAGATGCCGGTGGTACCGGCCAGGCCCGTGGTCGCCTCGATGGCGTCGCGGATCGCCGCCGGGTCATCCGATCCGGCGCGCGTCATCGCGTCGGTCATGATCAGGAAGGCGTCATGCGCATAGCCGCCGAAGGTGCCGACGGGCATCCCGGTCGTGGCCTCGAAGGCCGCCTTGTAGGCGGTCACCACGGGCTTCTGCACGTCGTCATCGGCCAGCAGATCGGCCACCAGCAGCGCCGTGCCGGGCAGGCGGAAGCCGTCGACCACCTCTGCGCCCGCCAGGTCGATATAGCCCTGCGAGGCGACCCCGTGCGAGGCGTAGAACGGGATCTCTAGCCCGAGCTGACGGTAGTTGCGCGCCAGCACCGCCGCGCTTTGCCCGAAGCCCGGGTTCAGGATCGCCTGCACCCCGTCGGTCGCGCGGATCTTGGTCAGCTGCGCCGTCATGTCGGCGTCCTTCGGATCGTAGCTTTCGTCGGCCACCACCTCGATCCCGTAGCCGCCCACCACCGCCTTGCACTGCGCCTGCATCGAGGCGCCGAACCCGTCGGTCGAGGCGATGATCGCAACCTTGGTCAGGCCGCGGGCCTTCATATCCTCGAAGATCTTCTGGCAGGCCATCCGGTCGGTATGCGGGGTCTTGAAGGTATGGGGCTTGACCGGATCGATGATGTCGATCGCCCCGGCCAGCGAAATGAAGGGGATGCCGGCCTCTTCGGCGACGGACAGGATCGACATCGAGGTGCCGGTGGTGGTGCCGCCGATGATCGCCGAGACCTCGTCATCCTCGGCCAGCCGGGTGGCGAAGGTGCGGGCCTTGTTGGCGTCGCCGCCATCGTCATAGAGCACCAGCCGGATCTTCTCGCCACCGAGGCCGCCGGCCTCGTTCAGCTTGTCGACGAGCATTTCCAGCGTCTTGGCTTCCGCCTCCCCCAGAATGCCCGCCGGCCCCGTCACGGCAAGCGAGGAGCCCAGTTTGATTTCAGCGGCGGCGGGCAGGCCGCAGCCCAGCGCGAGCAGGCCCGCAAGGATGGTCGTGGTGGGTTTCATGAATGTCCTCCCTGACTGATCTCGTTCGATTGCGATTCGTGATTTTCACATATTTCAGATCGAACGTTCGGGTTATCTATCACAGGGCACCACCACTGGCCACAAGATTTTCCGCATCCCCGGGGCACCTTTATACAGGCCAGGGAGGCGCGATTATCCGCATATATTGGAGAATATAAGACAACTCGCTGTGGGCAGCGAGAGGCATAGGCGCAATCGCCGTCCGCGAAGATCGCTTGACAGGCGGAAATCGCTCACATTAATAGAACGAGCGTTCGACGAATATTTTCTTCCCGCCATCCAAGCCGGAGTGACCCGCCATGTCTCAGACACTGACCAAAACCAACTACCGCGACCTGATAGAGCCGACCCGGGTGAACAGCCGGCTCTACACCGATCCGAGCATCTTCGACGAGGAGATGGAGAAGATCTGGTACAAGACCTGGGTCTATGTCGGGCACACCAGCGAAGTGCCGAACACCAACGACTATGTGACCAAGAGCATCGGCCCGACCCCGGTTCTGCTGGTCCGCGACCGCGAGGGCGAGATCCGGCTCCTGCTCAACAAATGCCCCCACCGGGGCAACCAGCTGTGCGCCTATCGTCAGGGCAACCGGGCGACCTTTACCTGCCCCTATCACTCCTGGACCTTCTCCAACACCGGCGACCTGATGGGTTATGCGCTGGCAGACGGCTACGAGGGCGCGTCCAAGACCGGGGTCGGGCTGGGCAAGGTGCCCCGCATCGGCATCTATCGCGGCTTCGTCTTCGGCTCCTTCGCCGAGGGGGGTCCGACGCTCGAGGAACACCTGGGCGGCGCCAAGGCGGCGCTCGACCAGCTGTGCGACAACTCGCCGACCGGCGAGCTTGACCTGCAGGCCGGGTTCCTGCAGCACCGGACCAACGCCAACTGGAAATTCATGCTGGAGAACGAAACCGACGGCTATCACCCCGGCTTCGTCCATGGCTCGATCTTCCAGGTGACCAAGAGCGGCATCGCCAATCTCTACGGCAAGGATTCGACCGCGCTGACCCGCGATTACGGCAACGGGCACACCGAATTCGACCTGCGCCCGGAATGGCGCCGCATCGGCAAGCCGCTGAACTGGTTCGGCACCAGCCCCGAGCGCCTGCCCGACTACGTCGCCGCGATGAACGCGGCCTATGGTCCCGAGCGCGCCAACCAGATCATGATCGACGGCTCGCCGCACACCATGATCTTCCCCAACCTCTTTATCGCCGAAATCCAGATCTTCGTGCTGCAGCCGATTTCCGTGGATGAAACCGTGCAGCATGTGACCGCCGTCCAGTTCAAGGGCGCGCCCGACATCAACCGCCGGCTGCGCCAGCAGACCATGGGCTCGGTCGGCCCGGCGGGGCTGCTGCTGGCCGACGACACCGAGATGTACGAGCGCAACCATCGCGGCGCCAAGATCCGCGACCCCGAGTGGCTGGTCCTGACCCGCGGCCTGCACCGCGAACGCCGGGACGAGAACGGCTTCACCATCGCCCATTCCACCGACGAGGTGCCGCAGCGCGGCATCTGGCGTCATTACCTCAAGCTGATGCAGGAGTGACCGGCATGATCATGCAAACCGCCATCAAGACCCCGGAAAGCGAGCTCGGCGCGCTCGATCCCCTAACGCTGCATCACCATGTGGCGCAGTTC
>JBFXGQ010000054.1:0-13742 GCA_050177915.1 Pseudodonghicola sp.
ATCGGCAGCAGCTACAAGGAGGTGCCGGCGCCGCTGGACGAAGAGCCGCCGGCGCAGGTGCTGGCGGAGCTGCGCAAGCTGCTGATCTCGTACCACCGGGCGGAGCAGGGCTATACCTCGCGCCGGATGCTGTTCAAGGACACCGACGTGGGCGATTACGACCATCTGGCGCGCTTCGGCGAATGGGACCGCGCAACAGACCCTGAACCGGAGGATCTGGCATGAGCGCGCGCAACGAGGCCACCGAGCGGCAGGTTCAGGCGGCGCGGCCCGATGCCTCGACCTGGCTTGCCGCCAACGCGGGATCCGGCAAGACCCGGGTGCTGACCGACCGGGTGGCCCGGCTGCTGCTGGCGGATGTGGAACCGCAGCATATCCTCTGCCTCACCTACACCAAGGCGGCGGCGAGCGAGATGCAGAACCGGCTGTTCAAACGCTTGGGCGAATGGGCGATGCTGGGCGATGCCGCGCTGACTGCGCAGCTTGAGGGGCTGGGGGCCGAGGGGGCGATCACCCCCGAACGGCTGGCGCATGCCCGCACGCTTTTTGCCCGCGCCATCGAGACGCCGGGCGGGCTGAAGATCCAGACCATCCACTCGTTCTGCGCCTCGCTGCTGCGGCGGTTCCCGCTGGAGGCCGGGGTCAGCCCGCAGTTCACCGAGATGGAGGATCGCGCCGCGAGCCTGCTGCGCGCCGAGATCGTCGAGGATTTCGCCGACGGCCCGCAGGTGCCTCTGATCGCCGATCTGGCCCGGCATCTGACCGACACCGATTTCGACGCGCTGACCGCTGCGGTGACCGGCAAACGCGCCGCGTTTGCCGAGCCGCTGGACGGCGACGCGCTGCTGGCGCTGTTCGATCTGCCCGCCGGCTTTGATGCCGCGGCGCTGGAGGCGGAGGTATTCCTGGGCGGCGAAGCCGAGCTGCTGGCCGAGCTGCGCGCGGTGCTGGCGGGCGGCAAGAGCACCGACCAGAAGGCCGCCGAGAAGCTGGCCACGATCACCGCGCCCGGCTTGGCCGACCTGCCGGCGCTGGAGGGGGTCTTGCTGACCGGCGCCTCGGCGAAAGAGCCGTTTTCGGCCAAGTTAGGGTCTTTTCCCACCAAGGATCTGCGCAACGACCACCCCGGGCTGATGGACCGGGTGGAGCCGCTGATGCTGCGGGTCGAGGCGGCGCGGCCGCGCCGTCTGGGGCTGGAGGCGGCGCGGAAATCGCAGGCGCTGCATGCCTTCGCCCGCGCATTCCTGCCCGAATACGAACGCCGCAAGCAGCTGCGCGGCTGGCTCGATTTCGACGATCTGATCCTGAAGACCCGGCAGTTGCTGAACGACCCCGGCGTGGCGGCCTGGGTGCTCTATCGGCTGGATGGCGGCATCGACCATATCCTGGTCGACGAGGCGCAGGACACCAGCCCGGAACAATGGGACGTGATCGAGAAGCTGGCGCAGGAGTTCACCAGCGGCCAGGGCGCAAGGTCGGATGTGGAGCGCACGATCTTCGTCGTGGGCGACAAGAAACAGTCGATCTATTCGTTTCAGGGCGCCGACCCCGATGCCTTCGACCGGATGCAGGCGGAATTCGGCGCCCGGCTGCAGGACACCGGCGCCGGGCTGCAGGATCTGACGCTGGAATTTTCCTTCCGCTCGTCGCAGGCGATCCTGCATCTGGTCGATCTGGTGTTCGAAGGCCGGGCGCAGGCCGGTTTCCACAAGGATTCGCTGCACCGCGCCTTCAAGGCGGATCTGCCCGGGCGGGTCGATCTGTGGCCGGTGGTGGAGAAGGTCGAGGACGAGGAGGACCGCGACTGGACCGACCCGGTCGACCGCCCCGGCGCGCGGCACCACACGGTGGTTCTGGCCGAACGCATCGCGCGCGAGATCGGCGCCATGATCGCGCGTGGCGAGACGGTGCCGGAGGATGGCCCGGAACCCGGAACCTATCGTCGGCGGCCGGTGCGGGCGGGGGATTTCCTGATCCTGGTGCAACGGCGGTCCGAGCTGTTCGCCGAGATCATCCGCGCCTGCAAGGCCGCCGGCCTGCCCATCGCCGGCGCCGACCGGCTGAAGGTGGGGGCAGAGCTGGCGGTCAAGGATCTGGCGGCGCTGCTGCGGTTTCTGGCGACGCCCGAGGACGACCTGTCGCTGGCGACCGTGCTGAAGTCGCCCCTGCTGGGCTGGAGCGAACAGCAGCTCTTCGATCTGGCGCATCGGCGCACCAAGCGCTTCCTCTGGCAGGCGCTGCGCGACCGGAGCGAGGAATTCCCCGAAACGCTGGCGCTGCTCAACGACCTGCGCGACCAGACCGATTTCCTGCGCCCCTACGATCTGATCGAACGCATCCTGACCCGCCACGACGGCCGCCGCCGGCTGCTGGCGCGGCTGGGGGCCGAGGCCGAGGACGGGATCAACGCGCTGCTCTCTCAGGCGCTGGCCTATGAGCGCAGCGCCATTCCCAGCCTGACCGGCTTTCTGGTCTGGATGGAGACCGACGATCTTGAGATCAAGCGGCAGATGGGCAGCGCCGGCAACATGATCCGGGTGATGACCGTACATGGCGCCAAGGGGCTTGAGGCGCCCATCGTCATCCTGCCCGACACCGGCAAGCGGCGGGCGCCGAGCGCGGCCGAGATCATGATGGCGGGCGAGGCGCCGCTGTGGCGCACCAGCGCCGACCGGATGCCGCCGGTGCTGACCGCGGCCCGCGACGCGGCGCAGGCCAGGCAGATGAACGAGCGGTTGCGTCTGCTCTATGTGGCTCTGACCCGGGCGGAAAAGTGGCTGATCGTCGCCGCGGCGGGCGAATTGGATAAGGCCGGCGACAGCTGGTATCAGATCACCGAGGCGGCGCTGAAGCGCGCCGGCGCGGTGGCCTGCGCGCTGCCGGGCGGCGAGGGGCTGCGCTATGACCATGGCGACTGGGCCGGGCCGGAGCTGGAGGTGACGGAACCGGCGCTGCGCCAGACGCCACCGCTGCCCGAGTTTCTGCGCCGGCCGGCTGCGCCGCTGTCGGTGCCGCTGCCCAGCCTCGCCCCCTCAGACCTCGGCGGCGACAAGGCGCTGCCCGGCGACGCCGGGCTGGACGAGGAGGCGGCGAAGGCGCGCGGCAGCCTGATCCACCTGCTGCTGGAACATCTGCCGGACCTGCCCCGCGACCATTGGGCGCGCGCGACGGCGAACCTGCTGCCCGATCTGCCCGAGCCCGAACGCGCCGCCCTGCTGGCCGAGGCCGAGGGCGTGCTGGAGACCCCGGCGCTGCGGCATGTCTTCGCCGCCGATGCGCTGGCCGAGGTGCCGGTGTCGGCGCCGCTGGGCGCCCGGCGGCTGTTCGGGGTGATCGACCGGCTGATCGTCGGTCCCGACCACGTGCTGGCGGTGGATTTCAAGACCAACGCCACGGTGCCCGACCGGGTGCAGGACTGTCCCGAGGGGCTGCTGCGGCAGATGGGCGCCTATGCCGATGCGCTGGCGCAGATCTACCCCGGCCGCCGCATCGACACGGCGATCCTCTGGACCCGCACGGCGCAGCTGATGGCGCTGCCGCACGATCTTGTGACGGCGGCGTTGCAAAGGGCGGGCTGCCTTGACGATGTCGCCGCCGACTCCTAGGTTCTCGCCCCAAGCGCATGTCATCCAGGAGACAGACCATGGCCACCGTTCCCGTCACCGATGCGACCTTCGATCAGGAAGTGAAGCAATCCGATATCCCCGTCGTGGTGGATTTCTGGGCCGAATGGTGCGGCCCCTGCAAACAGATCGGCCCGGCCCTGGAAGAGCTGTCGGCGGAATACGAAGGCAAGGTGAAGATCGCCAAGGTGGACGTGGACCAGAACCCGAACACCGCCGCCGCCATGGGCGTGCGCGGCATCCCGGCGCTGTTCATCTTCAAGGACGGCCAGGTGATCTCGAACCGCGCCGGCGCGGCCCCGAAAGCCTCGCTGCAAAGCTGGATCGAGGATTCGATCTGATCCGGATCGCCCAACGGTCGAACCGATCAGTCAAAGGGGTGCCCGCGGGCGCCCCTTTTTCTTGCCCGGGTGCGGTGCGGGGCCGGATCAGACCGGCCAGCCGGCAGCCTTGAGCCTGTCGCGGATCTTTTCCTTCGCCTCCGGCCGGCCGGCATTGATCGACATCTGCTGCCAGAACCAGTGGATGTAGCCGGCATAATCGGGCTGCATCTGCGGTGCGACGCGCAGCGCCTCCGCTGCGCCCAGCCGCATCGCATCGGCGGCGATATGGTGGAAATCCGACCGCGCGAACAGCACCGCGGGCTTGCCGAAGAAATAGCCGTTGAAGGCGGTGCTGGAATTCTGCGTCACGACATAGTCGCAGCTCGCCAGCAGCGCCGGCATCTCGCCCAGCCGGATGCTCAGCCGCGGGGTGTCGCGTTCCAGCCGCAGCAATTCGGTCAGTTCCTCGTCCGAATAGCTCTCCTTCGGGTGCAGGGCGGCGATCACCGGCCGGTCGTCATGGGCCAGAACCGCCCCCAGCATCTCCAGCGGCGTGCAGCCCTGGAACGAGCGGTGCTGCAGCAGCCGCCCCTGCAACGGCACATAGACGAACCCCGCGCGCGTCGCCTGCTCTGTCGCCGCGCCGAACAGGCGGCCGCGCCAGTAGTGGTAGAACCGCTGCGCCTCCTTGCGCGGCGGGCGGTGGGCGGGGAAACGGCGGCGCGCCACCTCCCACTCCCAGCGCTGGCTGCTGCGCTCGATGGCCCAGAACGGGTAGTGATAGACCCGCCGGATGGTCAGCGCGCGCTCGTGCGGCGGCTCAGCCATATGAAACAGCGCATAGCCGGGGCGGCTGGCTGAGGCGGCGCGCTCCGCCTCGATATCCGGGCGCCAGTCGAGCGTGAAGCCCGCCTCCTGCGCCACCTCGGCGATCAGTCTCAGGAAATTATGCTCGCTGGCCTGACCGCTCTGCCGCAGCCCGTCCTCCAGATAGAATGTCAGATGCCGCGTCCCGCTCATGCCCGCCACGCTAGAGCGGCCCCGGGCGGCCGGCAAGCGGGCATCGGCCGCCGCCCTTGTGCAGCCCGGGCGTGCCGTCCATATAGATCCTCAACGATCAGGAGGCACAGATGAGCGCAGATAGCTTTCCGGGCTGGCACGGCACCACGATCATCGGGGTCCGCAAGGGCGGGCAGGTGGTGATCGCCGGCGACGGCCAGGTGTCGCTGGGCGATACGGTGATCAAGGGCACTGCGCGCAAGGTGCGCCGGCTGCGCCCCGGCGGCCAGGACGTGGTGGCGGGGTTTGCCGGGTCGACCGCCGATGCCTTCACCCTGCTGGAGCGGCTGGAAACCAAGCTGGAGGCGACGCCGGGCCAGTTGCAGCGCGCCGCGGTGGAACTGGCCAAGGACTGGCGCACCGACAAGTACCTGCAAAAGCTCGAGGCGATGCTGATCGTCACCGACGGGCGCGAGCTCTATGTCATCACCGGGGCCGGCGACGTGCTGGAACCCGAACATGACGTCGCCGCCATCGGCTCGGGCGGCAACTATGCGCTGGCCGCCGCACGGGCGCTGATGGAGACCGAGATGACGGCCGAGGAGATCGCGCGCAAGGCAATGTCGATCGCCGCCGATATCTGTGTCTACACCAACGGAAATGTGACCGTGGAGAGCATTCACGGGTAAGAAACTTCCAAGTTTCTTGCCAAAATTCTTCAAAGAATTTTGGGCCCTGCACCTGTGGCCGAGAGGACCGAGATGACCAACCTGACCCCCCGCGAAATCGTGTCCGAGCTGGACCGCTTCATCATCGGCCAGACCGATGCCAAGCGCGCCGTGGCCGTGGCGCTGCGCAACCGCTGGCGGCGCAAGCAGCTGTCCGACGACCTGCGCGACGAGGTGTATCCCAAGAACATCCTGATGATCGGGCCCACTGGCGTCGGCAAGACCGAGATCTCGCGCCGTCTGGCCAAGCTGGCCCGCGCGCCCTTCATCAAGGTGGAGGCCACCAAGTTCACCGAGGTCGGCTATGTCGGCCGCGATGTCGAGCAGATCGTGCGCGATCTGGTCGACAGCGCCATCGCGCAGACCCGCGAGTGGATGCGCGACGAGGTCAAGGTGCGCGCCCAGCAGGCGGCCGAGGATCGGGTGATCGACGCGCTGACCGGCGAAGGCGCCCGCGAGGGTACCCGTGAGATGTTCCGCCGCAAGCTGCGCGCCGGAGAGCTGGACGATACCGAGATCGAGCTTGAGGTCGCCGAGACCGCCGGCGCGATGCCGATGTTCGACATCCCCGGCCAGCCGGGCGGCCAGATGGGCATGCTCAACCTGGGCGACATTTTCGGCAAGGCCTTCGGCGGCCGCACCACCCGCAAGAAGATGACCGTGGCCGACAGCTATGAGGTGCTGATCGGCGAGGAGGCCGACAAGCTGCTGGACGACGAGACGGTGACGCGCACCGCGCTGGAGGCGGTGGAGCAGAACGGCATCGTCTTCCTCGACGAGATCGACAAGGTCTGCGCCCGCGCCGACACCCGCGGCGGCGATGTGTCCCGCGAAGGGGTTCAGCGCGACCTGCTGCCGCTGATCGAGGGCACCACGGTCTCGACCAAGCACGGGCCGGTCAAGACCGACCATATCCTGTTCATCGCCTCCGGCGCCTTCCATATCGCCAAACCCTCGGACCTGCTGCCCGAGCTGCAGGGCCGGCTGCCGATCCGGGTCGAGCTGCAGGCGCTGACCGAGGCCGATTTCGTCCGCATCCTGACCGAGACCGACAATGCGCTGACCCGTCAGTACACCGCGCTGATGGGCACCGAGGAGGTCACCGTCACCTTCACCGACGACGGTATCGCGGCGCTGGCCCGGATCGCGGCCGAGGTGAACCAGAGCGTCGAGAACATCGGTGCCCGGCGGCTCTATACCGTGATGGAACGGGTGTTCGAGGAGCTGTCGTTCACCGCGCCCGACCGCTCCGGCGATACCGTCACGGTGGATGCCGACTTCGTCGACCGCAACCTGGGCGAACTGGCGAAATCCGCCGATCTCAGCCGCTACGTGCTCTAGACCCCGCGCCCGTGCCCGCTATCCTGCGGGCACGGGTGGCAGAGGAGGGCAGGGGAGCCATGATGCACCGCAGACAGATGCTGATCCTGATGACAGCATCGGGAGTTTCGGCCTGCGCCGACCGGTTTCACGCGCCGCTGGTGCCCCAGGCCGGCGCCGTGGGCATCGTCCGGCCGGTCTTTGTCGCCACCAACCGGGTGCCGGAGCCGGGCGGCTGGTTCACCACCCAGCGCTCTGAGCGAACCAGCTACATGCGGCTGGAGGTGTCGATCCCGCCGACCCATCAGAAGGGGCGGATCCACAACGGCTACGACAACCCCAACCCCGAGACCGATTTCACCGTCGCCGCGCGCCGCGATCTGTCCGACCGCCAGGCGTTCCGCACCGCGCTGTCACAGGCGATCCGCAACGCGCCGCCCGACCGGCGCGAGATCGCGGTCTATATCCACGGCTATAACAACAGCTTCTTCGACGGCGTGTTCCGCACCGCGCAGATCATCCACGATTTCGACGTGCCGGCGACGGCGGTGCATTTCTCCTGGCCCAGTGCGACGCATCCGCTGGGCTATACCTATGACCGCGACAGCGTGCTGTTCGCCCGCGACGCGCTGGAGCAGCTGCTGTACGACCTGCGCGCGGCGGGGCCGCGGCGCATCATCCTGATCGCCCATTCGCTGGGCTCGATGCTGCTGATGGAGACGCTGCGCCAGATCGAGATCGCCGATCCCGGCTGGTCCAAGCGGTCGCTGGGCGGCGTCGTGCTGATTTCGCCCGATCTGGATGTGGAGCTGTTCCGGATGCAGGCCAAGCGGTTCGGCGGCCTGCCGCAGCCCTTCGCCATCATCACCTCGAACCGGGACAGGGCGCTGGCGCTGTCGGCGCGGATCAACGGCGCGGCGGCACGGCTGGGCAATCTGACCGATCCCGAGGTGCTGGGCGATTTCCCGGTGACCCTCGTCGACGTCAGCGAGTTCAGCGCGCGCGGCACCAATCACTTCACCATCGGCACCTCGCCGGCGCTGATCTCGCTGATCAACAACAGCGCCACGCTGGGGGTTGCCTTCCAGTCCGACCGCTCGGCCCGTTCGGGGTTGTTGCCGGGGACGGTGCTAACGGTGCGCAATGCGACGCAGATGATCCTGTCGCCGGACCTGCTGCTGGCCAAGATGTGAGGCCCGGTCGTCCCCTCAGCGGCCGCGGCGCAGGTAGACGTAATAGGCGCCCTCGCCACCATGGCTGACATGGGCCTGCGCCACCTGCAACACCGCCTGCGCCAGCGGCGACATCGCCAGCCATTGCGGCACATGATGCTTGAGCACGCCGCGCGGGGTCGGGATCGGGCCCGCATCGGTACCGCGCTTGCCCTTGCCGGTGATCACCAGCACCAGCCGCAGCCCGGTCGCCTGCGACGACAGGATGAAATGGGTCAGCGCCGGATGCGCCCGGTCCAGCCGCATGCCGTGCAGGTCGATCCGCGCCTCGGGCTTGAGCTTGCCGCGCTTCATCCTGGTGAAGGCCTTGCGGTCCATCTGCAACGGCTGACCGGCGATGCGTTCGGACAGCGCCGGTTTCAGATTGTGGCGCGGCGCGGCGGTCTGGGTGTTCTGGCCAAGGGTGAAGGGTTCGAACCGCGGATCGGGCTTCGGCGCCGGCACCGGTTTCGGCTTTTGCAGGATCGGCGGCAGCTGCGCCGTCTCGGCGCGTGCCGGGGCATGAAGACGCTCGGCCCGTTCCGTCACCTTCTGCCAGAGCGCGGATTCCTCCTGCGACAGCTTGCGGCGTGCCATCACGCGCCCCCGTCCGGCAACAGCGCATAGGCGCGCTGGATCGGCAGCAGCACCAGCATGCGGCCCGGGTCGCGCATCCGCCCCGCCAGCTGCCCCGCCGCGTCGCCGGTGCCAAAGAAGATATCGGCGCGCTGCGCCCCCTTGATCGCCGAGCCGGTGTCCTGCGCGATCATCAGCCGCCGCATCCGCGCCTCGCCGTCCTTTTCCAGCCAGACCGGCGCGCCCAGCGGCACATAGGCGGGATCGACGGCAATGGTCCGCAGCGGGGTCACCGGCCGGTTCATTGCGCCGAGCGGGCCCAGATGATCGCCGACATGGCTGATCTCGCGGAAGAACACGTAGGAGGGGTTGTGATAGAGCAGCTCCTGCCCGGCATCGGGATGCCGCCGCACCCAGTTGCGGATCACCTGGGCGCTGACCTGATGCGCGGCGTAGATGCCGCGCCGCACCAGCTCCACCCCGACCGAGCGGTAGGGATGGCCGTTGGCGCCGCCATAGCCGACCCGCAGCGCCCGGCCATCCTGCAGGTGGATGCGGCCGGAGCCCTGGATCTGCAGAAAGAACAGCTCGACCGGGTCGTCGACCCAGGCGATCTCCAGCCCGCGGTTCTCCATCACGCCCGAGGTCAGGATCTCGCGCCGGGAAAGCCAGGGGGTCTGCGCCCGGGCCTCGGGCGGCATGCGGTAGATCGGATAGCGGAACCGCTCGGTCGGAAACCGCGCGCCTTCGAGCTCGGGCTCGAAATAACCGGTGAACAGGGCGGGGCGGTCGTCGGTGATCAGGACCGGGCGAAAGAACAGCTCGAAAAACGCGCGCGCGCTTTCCGGGCTCTGCTGTTGCGCCACGGCGCAGAGGCTGCGCCAGTCCGGATCGTCCATATCTGGGCAGGTCTCGAGAAACACGGCAAGGGCCGCGGCGTGATCGTCCGCGGCCCAGCCGTCCAGCTGATCGAAACGCAGGATCTCATGCGCGGGCTCCGGTCCGGCGGCGATCCCGGCCCCGGGCGCCGCCATCACGGCACCCGCCAGCAGCGCGGCGCGGAGCGCACCGATCATGCGTCCGTGGCGACAAGCAGCCAGTTCGGATCGGGACTGCCCATGACACGGGCGAAGGTCCAGGTATCCTTTTGCCGCTTGACCGACGTCGGGCTGCCCTCGACGATATCGCCGCCGCGGTCGCGCACGACCGATGTCAGCTCGCCGACGAAACGCATGGTGATCTCCGCCCGGTTGGTGTCCTTGTCGAAGTGCACATCGGCAATCGCAGTCTCGCGCACGCCGATGAACTCCGCCTCGATCTTCAGGCCCTGATCCTCGCGCGCGGCAACGCCGGAGACAAAGCTGTCATAGACATCCTCGGCCAGAAACGGCTGGATCTCGCTCAGGTTGCCCAGTTCGTAGCCCATCAGGATCATCTCATAGGCGCCGCGGGCGCCCTGGACGAACTCGGAGACCGAAAAGGCGGGTTCCACCCGCTTCATCGCGGCCAGCGACTGCGCCTGCGGGCTGTCCTCGGCGACGTGATCGGTGATGTCGCGGTCGGGACCGCCCTCGATCACCTCGAAATCGGGGCGGGCCTTTTTCTCGGGCTGTTGCGGCGCGGGCGGCTTTTCAAAGCCCTCACGCGTTCCCAATACGCTTTTCAACCGCAAAATCAGGAAGATGGCGATGCCGGCCAGCACCAGAAGCTGGATCAAAGGTGAATTCATTTGGTCCTCTTGTCAGGCGTCGGGGCTTTGTAAGGCCACCCTTTGGCCCCTATGTAGGTGAGGGGCAGGGGTGAGTCCACTGTTCCGCTGATGCGAAAGGAGCCGCTGAATGTACCTGTTTCTGGCCTTTCTGGCCGTGCCGATCATCGAAATCGCCCTGTTCATCCAGGTGGGCGGGCTGATCGGGCTGTGGCCAACCCTGGCAATCGTCGTGCTGACGGCGGTTCTGGGCAGCTGGCTGATGCGCAGCCAGGGCCGGCTGGCGATGGGGCAGCTCAGGCAATCCTTCTCGCAACTGGACGACCCGACCGAGCCGCTGGCGCATGGGGCGATGATCCTGATCGCCGGCGTTCTGCTGCTGACGCCGGGGTTCTTCACCGATGCGATGGGCTTTGCGCTGTTGATCCCGCCGGTGCGCGGGGCGGTCTATCGCTATGTCCGCGCGCGGGTGAACGTCACCCGGTTCGAGATGGGCGGCGCGACCATGTATCGCGGCGCCACCCCGGGCGATGTGATCGACGGCGAATTTTCGGAAGTGTCCCCCGGGACGCCGCAACGGCGCCCCGGCAGCGGCCCTTCGGGCTGGGTCGAGGGACCCGACCGCCGGTGAGAGCCGGCATTGAGGTGCCCGGGGCAAGCTGGTAAGCAGACGTAAACCGTTGTCAGGGAGATCCCCAATGTCCGAGAATGGCGCAGCCGAAGGCGCACAACCGCAGCAAGCCCCGCAGATCCAGATGAAGGTTCTGGGACAATTCGTCCGCGACCTGTCGTTCGAGAACGTCATGGCGCAAAAGGGTGCCTCGGGCGAGATCCAGCCCGACATCAACGTGCAGGTCAACCTGGACGCCAAGAAACGCACCCCGGATTACCAGTACGAGGTGGTGATCAAGCTGAACGTGGAATCCAAGGCCAAGGGCATGGATGACGTTCTGTTCGTTCTGGAAATCGAATATGTCGGCATCTTCCACGTGCAGGGCGTGCCCGAGGATCAGCTGCATCCCTTCCTGCTGATCGAATGCCCGCGGATGCTGTTCCCCTTCCTGCGCCGGATCGTCAGCGACGTCACCCGCGATGGCGGCTACCCGCCGCTGAACCTGGACAACATCGACTTCGTCGCGATCTATCGCAACGAACTGGCGCGCCGTCAGGCCGCCGCGCAGGCCCAGCAGCCGGCCAACGCGTAAACCGGGCAGGGGGCTCCGCCCCGAGCGGCGCCTGCGCGCCGCTCTCCCCGGGATATTTTCAGCCAGAAAAAGAAGTTGCGGCGCGCGTCAGCCGCGCCGCCACAGTGCGTTGTCGCCGAGTTTTGCCACAAAAGCCTCGTGCGCGGCCTGTTCCGCGGCGCTGATCCGGCCCGGCAGAGGTGTCGGGCGCGGCTTGGGGCGCCAGTTCTGATCCGCCTGCACGCCGCCGCGGGTCTGATCCACCTGCAGACCGAAGTCGGGCTGCCGGCCGCCGATCAGCTCAAGATAGACATCCGCCAGGATTTCGGAGTCGAGCAGCGCCCCATGCAGGGTGCGCGCCGAGTTGTCGATGCCGAAGCGCCGGCAGAGCGCATCCAGCGACACCTGGGCGCCGGGAAATTTCTTGCGCGCGATCGCCAGCGTGTCGATCGCCTGCTCCCAGGGCAGCTGCGGCAGGCCCATCCACTTCAGTTCTGCGTTGAGGAACTTCATGTCGAAGCTGGCGTTGTGGATCACCAGCTTGGCGTCGCCGATGAAGTCCAGAAACGCCTGGCCGATCTCCTTGAACACCGGCTTGTCGCTGAGAAACGCCTCGCTCAGCCCGTGCACGCGAAAGGCTTCCTCGGGCATGTCGCGCTGCGGGTTGATGTACTGGTGATAGGTGTTGCCGGTCACCATGTGGTTGTAGAGCTCGACCGCGCCGATTTCGACGATGCGGTCGCCGGTATTGGGGTCGAGGCCGGTGGTTTCGGTATCGAGAACGATCTCACGCATGCTGGTTCATCCTCGCCCTGATCTCTTCGACGATCCGCTGCACCTGCGCGCGGGCGTGGTCCAGCGTGTCGGTGACGATCACATAATCCGAGCGCGCCCGTTTGTCCGCATCCGGCATCTGCTTGTCGCGGATCTGCAGGAACTGGTCGCGGGTCATGGTGCCGCGGTCCATCACCCGCTGCTCCTGCACCTCAGGCGGGGCGGAGACGGTGACGGTGGCATCCATCTGCGCCTCGCCGCCCCCTTCGAACAGCAGGGGAATGTCGAACACCAGGATATCGGCGGTGGCGGTGCGTCGGAAATCGGCGCGGTCCTGCGCCACCAGCGGGTGGACGATGGATTCGATCCGTTTCAGCGCCGCGGGATCGGCGGTGATGATCCGTTTGAGCGCGTCGCGGCTGACGGCGCCGTCGACGATGGCCTCGGGGAAGGCCACGCGCATCGGTTCGACTGCGGCGCCGCCCCGGGCATAGAGCCGGTGCACCGCCGCGTCCGCATCCCAGAGCGCGCAGCCGGCTTCGACGAAAAGCTTGGCCGTGGTGCTCTTGCCCATGCCGATGGAGCCGGTGAGACCGAGAGAGAAACTCATGCCAGCACCGCCGCGCGGGTGTCTGCGTCGACCTCCGGCCGGTAGCCGAACCAGCGTTCGAACCCCGGCACCGCCTGCCAGAGCAGCATGCCGAGACCGTCGACCACCGTGGCACCGGCCTGTTCGGCCACTTGAAGTAGGTGCGTTTTCAAGGGGTTATAGACAAGATCGGTGACCACCGTCCGGGTGTTGATACCGTCGAGCGGCACCCGCAGCTCGGGCTTGCCCAGCATGCCGAGCGAGGTGGTGTTCACCACCAGCGCCGCGTCCTCGATGATATTGCCGGCCTGCACCCAGTCGATCACCTGCAGACGCTGGCCGAAATCCTCCTTGAGCTTGTCGGCGCGCACCCGGGTGCGGTTGCTGATCAGGATCTCAGGCACGCCGGCGTCGAGCAGCGCCACGATCACCGCGCGGGCGGCGCCGCCGGCGCCCAGCACCGCCGCCGGGCCGGAGGCCGGGTTCCAGTTCGGCGCGCCGCGGCGCAGGTTTTCCATGAACCCGTAGCCATCGGTATTGTCGGCGATGATCTTGCCGCCGGCGGCAAAGGTCAGGGTGTTGGCCGCGCCGATCAGCGTGGCCCGGTCGGTGACCTGATCGGCCAGCAGGATCACCTTTTCCTTATGCGGGATGGTGATGTTGCAGCCGACGAACCCCATCTTGGGCATGGTGCGCAGCACCTGTTC